>CAZSXA010000021.1:0-21127 GCA_964611195.1 uncultured Bauldia sp. | reverse complement strand
TCGGTGGTCGTGGAGGTCAAGAACCCCGGTTCCGAGAGACTGCCCACCTCGATCAGGGCATTGGCTATGCCCTGCTTATCTAAATTGCTGATGACGTTGCCCGAGAGAACGCCTGTGCTGTCAGCATTGGCCGGGCCGATCGCGGCTGCCAGCGACGCGGCGGCGACGACACAAGCGGCAAGGCGTGTCGCCAGCGGATGGAATCGGGCGCCGGTGGCGCCGGGCGAGGCGTGGGTGGCGGGCTTCATGGGTGCATCTCCTGATCCGGTTCGCCGGGCAACAGCATGCGGCGAGGCCCCCAACCGCACGCTCAGGTTGATCGCCCTGTGGCGCGCGGTCAAGCCGCAAAGCCGGACGACGAGTAACGGCGCTCAGCCGATCTTCAGCACGACATTGCCGGTCTTGCCGACGCTCTCGGCGTAGCGGTGGGCGGCGACGATGTCGTCCAGCGCAAACGTCTCGCCGATCACCGGCTTCAGCGCGCCGTCCGCCACCAGCGCCTCCACCTTCGCCAGATCGGCCGGGGCGTGGCCGGCGGCGCCGAGCCGCAGGCGCTTGCCGCTGGTGATCCGCACGATGAGGCCGCGAATGAGGAGATTGATCCACGGATTGGCAAGGACGATCACGCCGCCGCGGCGAAGCGCGCGGACGCTGCGGCCGAAGGGCGTCCGTGCGGTGATGCCGATGACGGAATCGAACTGCCGGGCGCCGCCCTCGCTGTAATCGCGGACGCCGACATCGAGCACATGGTCCGCGCCGATCTCGCGCATCATCGCGTGCTTGTCGGCGCGGTCGACAGCGGTGACGCGCGCGCCGCGGGCCCTGGCGATCTGGATCGCAAAGGTGCCGATCGAGCCGCCGCCGCCGACGATCAGCACCTCGTCGCCGGGTTTCACGCCCGCCTTGTCGACGAAGAAGATCGCCTCGAAAGCGGCGAAGGGAAGGGTGGTCGCCTCCGCCGCGCTCCAGCCCTTCGGCGCGGGCGCCACGAGGTATTCGTGCTTGTCGTCGTCGGCGGGAAGGCAGGCATATTCGGCATGGCCGCCGAGCTTGAGGCCTGTGAAAGCCATCACCCGGTCGCCCGGCTTGAACTTCGTGACGCCGCTTCCAGCCGCCTCGACGGAGCCGGCAAGATCCTGCCCCAGGATCAGCGGCCGGCGCGGGCGGAAGAAGCCGAAATAGGCGCGAAGGCCGAGGCCGAAATACCACGGGAACGCCATCTGCCGGATCTCGGTGTCGCCGGCCGAAACGGTCGCCGCCTCGACGCGGATCAGCACCTCGCCGGCATCGGGCCGGGGCTTCGGCGCATCGCCGACGCGGAGCGATTCTTTCGGCGAGCCGTAACGTGTCGCGATCGCGGCTTTCATCGCGCCGTGATAGCGGGCGGAGGCGCCGTGGCCAAGCGGCGCCCCTGAGCCACGCCTATCCGGAGACCGGCTCGGGCGTCATCTGGATGCTCGGGCGCGCCGTCCCGTCGACCGAAACGAGGACCTCGACCGTCGCGGTTTCCATGCCCGCCATGGTCAGCGTCAGCGTGTACTCGCCGGGCGGCAGGTTCTCGAGACGAAACTCGCCGAACTCGTTCGTCACGGAGGTGGCGGTCCCGATCAAGTTGGCCGATTCCGCCGTCACGACAACGCCGGGCAGCGGCTCGCCACCCTCGGAGAAGGTGACGGTGCCCTCGATCGCGCCGGTCTCCTGCGCCGAAATGGGCGCGGCGATGGCGAGCGCGACGAGCGCAAAGACGGCAAGAAATGCACGGCGGTGGGGGTCATGGCGGTCAGGTCCTGTCCTTGGATTCGGAGAAGCGGAGCGTGTTGCCGAACGGATCGATGAGGTCCATCGCCCAGGCGTTCCATGGCGCGTCCTCGATGCTCGGCCTCAGGGAGCGGTAGTCCTTCTGCTGCAGTTCCGCATGGAAATCGCGAAGACCGGTCATCTCGATGAACACCGCTGCGCCCGGCGTCGCGTCGCCGTGATGCTCGGAGATGTGGAGCGTCAGGCCGGCGCGCGAGATGCCCATATAGAGCGGCAGGTCGGGCGCGAAGCGATGCTCGAAATCGACCGTGAAGCCGAGATAGTCGAGATAGAATTCGCGCGCCTTGGCCTCGTCGAAGGAGCGAAGGATCGGGATGGCCTTCCTGAATGCGGTCACGACCCATCGCCCCACAAGCGCGCGCTATTCAACCTTCCGCGCAGTCTGCTCGAAGGCGAGATCGGGGTCCACCACAATGACGACGGCGCCGACCTTGTGGCCCGCGCCGACATGGCGATGCGCCGCGACGATGTCGGCCAGCGGATAGGTCCGCTCGACGACCGCGCGCAGTTCGCCTTTCTCCATCAGGTCACGAATGAAGACGAGGTCGTCGTCCTTCTCCGGGTAGGGGCCCTTCAGTACCGACAGCGCCCTCCCGCCCGGCTTCAGGATGCGCTCGGCCTTGCCGCGCTCCAGCTTGCCGACGGCGTCGAAGACGACATCGTAGCGCTCCGGCCGCTCGGCGACATCGTCAGCCTGGTAGTCGATCGTTGCGTCGGCGCCGAGGGAGCGGACGAGGTCGAGGTTCTTTGCCGACGTCACGCCGGTGACGCGCGCGCCATAGTGCCTGGCGAGCTGCACGGCGTTGGTGCCGACGGAGCCGGACGCGCCATAAACGAGCACATCCATGCCGGGTCCAATGTCGACGTTGCGGAGGACGCGAAGCGCGGTGGTTGCGCCGGTCGGCACCGCCGCCGCCTCGGCAAACGTGGCGTTGGCGGGCTTTCGCGCCAGCATCTTGGAATCGGCGGGAAGGCATTTGTATTCGGCGTGGGCGCCGAAGCCGTGGTTCAGCGTCTGAGCGAACACCTCGTCGCCGACGGCATAGTTCGAAACGCCGTCGCCGAGGGCCTCGACGATCCCGGCGAGCTCGAAGCCGAAAACCGGCCGGCGCGGCCTGAAGATGCCGAGATAGAGGCGGGAGGGAATCCACACCTGCCAGGGCACCTTGAAGTCGCGGATGCGGGTATCGCCGTAATGGACGGTGGTGGCGATCACCTTGATCAGCACCTCGCCGGATTTCGGCTTGGGCTTTGGGATGTCGCCGATGCGGACGACTTCGGGCGGTCCGTAGCGCGTGCAAAGTGCTGCCTTCATGACTTGCTCCTGTTTCGCGGTTTGAGGCGCGCCGGACGCCGCCGGGTTGGCGTGGCGCGAGCGGATCGGCTAGGCCGGAGCCCTGCCCCGATCCGAGGAGAGAGCTTGAAGCGATGAGTGCCGGTCTTCATGTGGTAGCGGCCAGCCTGGCGCTGATCGTCGGCCTCATCGTTTTTGCGCTGCCCAAGGGCACGCAGCGGCATCGCTTCTTCGGCCGCGGCTATCTGGCGCTGATGCTGCTCGTGAACGGTGCGGCGTTGACGATCTACGAGGATTCGGAGTCCGGCTTCGGCGTCTTTCACTATCTGGCGCTGGTAAGCCCGGCGACGGTCGCCGCCGGCTTCGCGTTCGTCTATTTCAGGCGGCGCTTCCGGCACTGGCGGCTGATGCACGCCCACACCATGGCGTGGAGCTATGTTGGGCTCGCTGCGGCCGCCACCGGGCAGGCCGGCACGAGCCTTGTCGACAACGCCGTGTGGCCGATCCTGATCACCTTCGCGATCGGCGGCGTGCTGATCCAGGTCTGGGTGCCGCGGGCGGCCGGCTTCGCGCGCTAGCATGGCGGTCATTGCGCGGCTCGCGCCGGCGGGGCGGCGTTATCCGGGCTGGCCAGGGCGGTTGCATCGCTGAAGGTCACCACCACGTCGCCGGCCTTGTGGCCCTCCTCGACGTGGGCATGCGCCTTTGCGATCTCCGCGAACGGATAGGTCTGCTCGACGACGCCGCGGTACTTGCCGGCCACGATCAGCTCCGTGGTGAACGCCATGTCGCGCGCCTTGTCGGGCGCCTTCCGAATACCGGTTGCGGCGAAGCCGGCGCGGCGAGCGCCGAAGAGCTTCGTTCGCAGGATCTGGAAGAGGATGCCCATCGACGGCACGGTCGTCAGGTAGATGCCGCCCGGCTTCAGCGCGCGGCGCGCGCGGCCGAAAGAGCTCTTGCCGATGGCGTCGAAGACGATGTCGTAGGCGTCACGAGCGCGGGTGAAGTCCTCCTTCGTGTAGTCGAGGAAATGATCGACCCCGAGCGAGTGCATCAGTTCGGCATGGCGACCGCTGCAAACGGCGGTGACCTTGGCTCCGAAATGCTTGGCGAACTGAACGGCCGAGAGGCCGACCGCGCCGGAGGCGCCGTTGATGAGTACGTGCTGGCCGGCGCGGATGCCGCCATTGTCGCGCAGGAAGGGGAGCGCGGTGATCGCGCCGTAGGGAATGGCCGCCGCTTCGACATAGTCGAGCTTCGTCGGGATCGGGGCGAGGGCGCCGTCCTCCGGCAGCACGACATACTCGGCGTGAGCGCCGTTGTTCGGACTGGTGCTGCCAAATACGCGATCGCCGACCTTCCAGCGCGTGACGCCGCTGCCGACGGCGACGACCTCGCCGGAAACGACGTCACCGAGGATCTTGCTCGACGGCCGGAACAGGCCGGCGGCGATGCGGGCGATGAAGGGCGTGCCGCCACGGAAGAAGGTGTCGGGCGTCGAGACGATGACGGCGTGCTGGCGGATCAGCACCTGGTTGCTTCCGGGTGCCGGTGTCGGGCGTTCCTCGATGCGAATGATCTCGGGCGGTCCGAAGCGGTCTGAGATGGCTGCTTTCATTGTTGTTCTCCGTACTGCGCCAGGCGGCGGGCTCACTCGCCCGGGACGAAGGTGAAGACTTCCTCGAGCGGGCGCTCGAAGACGCGGGCAATGAGGAAGGCGAGTTCGAGCGAGGGCGAGTACTTCGCCTTCTCGATGGCGACGATCGTCTGCCGCGTCACGCCGACCTTCTCGGCGAGGTCCTTCTGGGTCATCTCGTCGTGGTCGAAGCGGAGGCGACGGATGTTGTTCTCGATGTGAAACTTCGCCATCGCCCTAGAACCCTCTCCGGTAGAGGCGAAGGCGAAGTGCGTTGCCCGAGAGGTCGCCGAGCGTCATCGCGATGATGATGGCGTTGAAGACCCAGAACAGTTCGCTGCCGGTGGCCATGGCGATGAGGCTGCCGACGATGCCGATGCCGACGATGACGAACGAGAAGCGAAGGGCGCGCAGCTCGATCAGCTTGTCGCGCTCGTCCATGATGTCGCGTTCCTCCTGGCGCGTGGCGATGGCGACGGCGATGGTGGCGAGGATCTGGATGAGGATCGTCGCGCCGATCTGGATGCCGATCAGCCAAAGGATCGCCTGTGCGATCAGCTCCCCGCCATCGGGGCCGGCAAACCAACCATCGTCGTATTTGCCGATGACATTGATCTGGAACACCGTGAACACCACGATGGTGCTGAGGAGCGTTGCCAGGATGCGGGTTTCCTTGAGGGACATGAGAGCGGGCCTTTCCGTGTCTGCTCTGCCAGACTCAGTGTCTGGTAAACTTGATGTCACGTATGCCACGTAATCCTTGATGTCAAGCACACCGGACACAAGAATGCGCCCTGTCGTCTCCATTCGATGGCGAGGAGGCAGCCTCGCCAGGGCCGGTAGCGGCCTCGAGGCTTGGGTCTGAAATGATCGACGGCGCCTGGCGTCTCTATTGGTCCGCGGTGAAACGGCGCGAACTCGCCCGCGCCACCGGATTCTGGTCGGGTCTCGATCTGGCGCCGCGGCAGCGGAGGCTGGAGGCCGCGACGCTCCGCGCGATCGACCGGTTTCGGAAGCGCGGTGACGGCCGCCGGACGCCCGACTTCGTCATCATCGGCATGCCGAAGAGCGCGACGTCATGGCTTCGGGCCATGCTCGATCAGCACCCTGGGATCGTCACCGTTCGGGGGGAACTGGAGTTCTTTGCGCAACGGCTCGAAATGGGGCTCGATCGCTACCTGGCGCACTTCGAAAACGTCGCGAGCCGGCCCGGCAGCGGCGAGCGGGACCGCTTGCTGATCGGGGAAAAGAGCGCAAGCACGGCAGCGATGGATGTCGATCGGATCCGCATGATGCAGCGACTGATGCCCGATGCGCGGCTGGTGATCCTGCTGCGCGACCCGGTCGAGCGGCACTGGGCGCATGCCAAGCGGTTCTTCTCCAAGAAGCGGTTCGGCAAGCGCGGCTTCGACCTCTCTGCCGTCGACAGGACCGATTTCGACGCGTTCTTCACCGCCACGAAGCGGTTCGGCGAGTATTCGGCGATCCTGAAAAGATGGTGGTCGGTCTTCGGCAGGGAGTCGCTTCTCGTTCTCTTTCAGGAAGACATCGCGTCCGATCCGGACGCCGCGTTGCTTCGGACAATCGCACATGTCGGCGGCGAACCGGCGCTCTTCCCGGAGGAGGGGCTCCCGCATCGCGCCGTCCGCAATCGCGGCCCGGAGCTGGCGATGCCAGCAGACGTCGAAGCCCAGTTGATGGAGATGTTTGCGGGCGAGTATTCGAAACTTGAATCAATGATCGGTCCGCTGCCACCTTCCTGGCGACGACCGGACGCGGTGCGGCATGGGGCGGTTCCCCCAACTCAACGCCGCACTGGCTGAGACCAGCGCAAACGCTGCCACGTCGAAGCGCCGCTCAGCGTTCGCCGATGGGCTGATCCAGCGGCGGCGTTCGGGCGAGCGCGACGAGAAGATCGGTCTGGGTGACGAGGCCGAGCAATTGGCCACGATCGTCGACGACGATGGCGGCGTGATTGTGCGCTTCGGTCATCGCCGGCACGAGATCGAGCACGCGGTCGCCCGGCGCGATCGTGACCGCCTTCGACATCACATCGGCGGCCGAGGCACCGTTGGCGGCGACCTCGCGGAGCCCGACATGCCCGCGCACGCGACCGGTCGCATCGACGACCGGGAGGGTGCGCACGCGGCGCTCGAGAAGCAGCTTCCTTGCCTCCTCGATCGGCGTCGCCGTTGTCACGCTGACGACGTCGCCGGACATGATGTCGGCCGCGGTCAGCCGGCCATGGGTGCGATCGAGCGCGCTCCTTTCGACGCGGCGGAGGAGCCCGGTGAGATCGTCGCGGCTGATGTCGTAGGCCTCACCGGAATCGGCGATCGCCCGGTCGATGTCTTCCGCCCGGAATCCGATCCGGGCGGTGGGCGGCAGATCGCTTGTGCCCACCGGGTTCGGTGGCGGCGCGGCGGCGGATGCCTGAGGATAGGTCTTGCCGGCGAGGCGGTTGAACGCGATTGCGGCGAGTGTCATCAGAGCTGCGTTCACACCTACCGGAAGCAGCGCGAACGCGAAGCCCGCATCGGTCACATCCGGCCCGCCGACGACGGCGAGGAGTGCCGCGGCGCCTCCCGGCGGGTGCAGGCAACGCGCCAGCGACATGAGCGCAATCGCCAGCCCGACGGCGAGGCCCGCGGCGATCACCTCGTTCGGCACCAATTGCAGCATCGCGACGCCAACCGCTGCCGACAGAGCATTGCCGCCGATCACCGGCCAGGGCTGCGCAAGCGGGCTTGCGGGCACGGCGAAAAGGAGTACGGCCGAGGCGCCCATCGGGGCGACGATGAGCGCCGTGTCGAGCGGGTCGCCGACGACGAGAGAGGTGACCAGGGCGGTGAGCGAAATCGCGAGGAGGGCGCCTGCGGCACCGATCAGCCGGCCGCGCAACGTCGCGCCCGGCAGGATCGGGGCGAACAAACCGCTTGCGGCAGGAGTGGTCCCTCTCCGCTTCGGGTTCGACACGTGTCCTCCCAACGTTCGATGGAGACGTGTCCTAGCGCATCACCGAACAGCGGACGAGGGCCGGCAGGGGATCCGCGCACCCAGCGACATTCGGCAGGCTTGAGGCGAGCTCAGCCGCGCTCGCCGGCGGCCAATTCCTCGACGGTCCGGGGCGTCTTTCCGACGCGCGCCCGCTCAACTTCCACCTGGAGCGCTGCGACGAAAGCGTCGAGATCGCGGGGCGAACGCGAGGTAATGAGGCCGTTGTCGCTGACCATTTCCTGGTCGCGCCACATCGCGCCGGCGTTCTCCAGATCAGTGCGGAGCGACGGCCAAGACGTGACGACGCGGCCGAAGACGACGCCCGCTTCGATCAGGAGCCAGGGCGCGTGGCAGATGGCGGCGATCAGCTTGTCCTTCCGAACGAAGGAACGCACGATCGACACGGCGCTCTGGTTGAGCCGCAGGATATCCGGGTTGATCTGTCCACTAGGAAGGACGAGTGCGTCGTAATCGTCGACATCGACGTCATCGAGAACGAGGTCGACGTCGACCGACCGGGCGGCCCCAGTCCTTCTTCTCCCAGCCGGTGATCCTCCCCGCCTCCGGCGAGGCGACGACAACGCGCATTCCCGCCTCACGAAGGCGGTCGCGCGGCACCTCGAGTTCGGACTGTTCGAACCCGTTGGTGGCCATGATGAGAATGCTGGTGTCGTCCATGACGTCTGCTCCGCTTTGTTGTGAGGTCTTTGCGGGGTAACGCCGTCTGCGGCTCCGGGGTTCCGTGGCTAGGGCACGGGCGCTAGTGTTGTGATCTCACTCAGTCCCGCGCCGAACGTCCCATGCCGCGTCCCCCGACGACCTCCACCGCTGCGATGGAAGCCCGCGAAGCGTCGCTGGGCGCGCTCGACGCCGAAATCCTAGCCGAGCAAGCGTCGTCGCTTGGCCGGGCAGGGCGGCAGCTGGAGCAGTCGCTCGCCGATCTTCGCGCCCACGATGCCGGCACGGCGCCGAAGCGGACGGGACGCAATCAGGCTCCGTCGCGCAGCGAGCTCGTCGCCGCTGGCCGTCGGGCGCTGTGGTATCTGGTGGTCCAAAGGGAGGCCTGCGGCTTTCGCAATTCCGCCGAGGTGCTGACGGCCTACCGGGTTCCGGACGAGGTGAGCCGCGGTGTGGCCCAGCCGCAGATCATCTGGCGCCGCCGCCGCTGATCCGGGATTGATCCTCGTCAACCACGCCCATTCGTCTTCCTGCAATGATGAGCGCTATACTTCCCCGCGAACGGATTCGGAGGGAAAGCGATGGAACGGTCGCGAGTGGTTCCGATGGCAATCACGCTGGGTCTGGTGTTGTTGCTGGCGGCATGTGCCGCCGGCGAGAATCCGAACGTTGACGTCATCAACCCCGACAACGAGGTCCTCGCCGGTTTCTGGCGCGGATTGTGGCACGGCATCATCTCGCCGATCACCTTCTTCATCTCGTTGTTCACCGAGGACGTGAACATCTACGAAGTCTACAATACCGGTGGCTGGTACGATTTCGGCTTCGTCCTCGGGGCCGGCATCCTGTTCGGCGGCGGATTCATGGGCGCGCGTCGGGGCTAGTCTCGGTCGCGTCGGCATCGCCGCGCGGGAGATGGATGGCCAGCCAGACGGTTGGCCGGGTCGGATCGGTCCAGCTCACCCGGTGGCGGCAGCGCGCCGGCAGAAACGCATAGTCTCCGGGGGCGAGTGCGATTTCGTCACCGTTCTCGATGGCGAGGCGCGCATTGCCGGCGACGACGAGAACCCACTCGTCGTCCGGTTGATCATACCAGAATCCGTCTGGCGAGGCTTGGCCGGAGGAGACGATCCGTTCGATCCGGCATCCCGGACGCGCGAGGAGAAGGCTTGTCTGTTCCGCATGCGCGGAGCCTGCGGCGTCGACCAGCAGCCTGCCATGCGTCGCGGGTCCGCTCGAATGGGTGTGTGTCATAATGGCTGCAGTGTCGCCCTGATGTTTCACCCGTCCCGTCAGTTAACTTGATTTTCCCGGCGTTCGGGAGCATTTGTACCGCGCTCGGGCATGCGGGCCCTGGAGACTGGAAGTAAAGGCGCGCGGCGCTTGGGAGATTATCCCGCCCCGCCACACCGGCCGAAAAGGCCGGATAGAGAACGAACCTGATTCCTTTCCCCGACATCCAACTGCCCTTTCGCGTCCGCGGGCCGCAAGCCCGTTACAAACTATCTTGGGAATAAGGAACAGCTTCTCATGCGCCAGACTGGCACCGTTAAATTCTTCAATAGCTCCAAAGGCTTCGGCTTCATTACGCCGGACGGTGGAGCCAAGGACGTCTTTGTCCACATCTCCGCCGTGGAGCGCTCGGGCCTGCCGCCGCTTCAGGACGGCCAGAAGGTCACGTTCGAGACCGAGCCCGATCGCATGGGCAAGGGGCCGAAGGCCGTCAATCTCGAAATGGCGTAAGCCGATCGGCGGGCGAGGGACGCTTTGTTCCTCGCGCGCCGTTCTGGACCTCGGTCCGCTGATGCCGGCAAGACGATGAGCAATCCGTCCTGCCGGCAGTGCAGCCCTGCGCTGCACGGGCTTGAGGCTCCGGTTCGCGGAGCCTAAGCTCGCCCGCATCCTTTCACGTGATATGGAGCCGTCCGACATGGGATTCCTGGCCGATGCGCTCGGGCGGGTGAAGCCGTCTGCGACGATCGCGGTGACCAACAAGGCGCGGGAGTTGAAGGCCGCCGGTCGCGACGTCATCGGCCTCGGTGCCGGCGAGCCCGATTTCGACACGCCGGAGAACATCAAGGAAGCCGCGATCCGTGCGATTCGCGAGGGCAAGACCAAATACACGGCCGTTGACGGCATACCGGAACTGAAACAGGCGATCGCCGAGAAGTTCCGCCGCGAGAACAATCTCGACTACCAGACCGCGCAGATCTCGGTTGGAACCGGCGGCAAGCAGGTCCTCTACAATGCGCTGATGGCGACGCTCAATCCGGGCGACGAGGTCGTGATTCCGGCGCCTTATTGGGTGAGCTACCCGGACATGGTGGCGCTGGCCGGCGGAACGCCGGTGGCTGCGGAAGCATCCATTGCCGACGGCTACAAGCTGACGCCGGAGGCGCTCGAGAGCGCGATCACGCCGGCGACGAAATGGTTCGTCTTCAACTCGCCGTCCAATCCGTCCGGCGCGGCCTACACGGCCGATGAGATCAGGGGGCTCACCGAGGTGCTGCTCCGCCATCCGCATGTGTGGGTGATGACGGACGACATGTACGAGCACCTCGTCTATGACGGCTTCCGGTTCGCCTCGATCGCAGAGGTCGAGCCGGCGCTGAAGGAGCGCACGCTCACGGTCAATGGCGTATCGAAGGCCTATTCGATGACCGGCTGGCGGATCGGCTACGGAGCCGGCCCCACGGACCTCATCAAAGCGATGGCAACGATCCAGTCGCAGTCGACGTCGAACCCGACCTCGATCTCGCAATGGGCCGCGGTCGAAGCCCTCAACGGCCCGCAGCACTTCATCAACACGAATGCCGCCGTGTTTCAGGAGCGGCGCGACCTTGTCGTCGGCATGCTCAATCAGGCGCGCGGACTGTCATGCCCGACGCCGCAGGGCGCGTTCTATGCCTATCCGTCCTGTGTCGACGCGATCGGACGAACGAGTGGCGGCGGCAGATCAATCGACGACGACGAAGCATTCGTCACCGCGCTGTTGGAAGAAGAGGGCGTTGCGGTGGTGCAGGGTAGCGCGTTCGGCCTAGGCCCGGCCTTCCGCGTTTCCTACGCGACGTCGACCGAAGTGCTCGAAGACGCATGCGCTCGCATTCAGCGGTTCTGTGGAGCGCTAAGGTGAGGCGGGCCGCACCTCGCTAGGCGCGGCCCGAGAAACCATCCTCTACGCCTTAGGGAGTGTCCTCGTCGGCCGGCGCATCTTCGTCAGCTTCCATGGCCGGAGCGTCAGCTTCCATCGCCGGAGCGTCGGCTTCCATCGCGGGGGCATCGTCTTCGAGGGCGTTGTCGACATCCTCGGCGGCGTCTTCCACCGCATTCTCAACGTCCTCGGCTGCGTCCTCGACCGCAGCTTCCGCGTCTTCGACGGCATCCTCGACCGGATCTTCGTCGTCATCGTCCGAGCAGGCGGCGAGCGTCAGCGCGGCCAGGATGGAGCCGGTGACGGCAAGGCTACGAAGCATCATCTTTTCTGTCTCCTGTTTATCGGCTGTCATCAGAACGTGCTGCGGTAGTCGCGCCGACCCTGCAGCCTTCAGGCCGACGGAGCAAGCACAGCTTTCCAGCAGTAGTAACCGATTATGACCGCAGTCGGTTCCCGTGACCCTTGATTAACAACAAAGGCATTCCCTACATTGTCATTCGGACGTGTCGCCCGCAACGCCCGCCGAGCGCCAGCCAGGAAAGTGGAAGCCATGCACGCAAAGGTGATTATCGTGGGGTCCGGCCCGGCCGGGTACACGGCTGGCATCTACGCAGCGCGCGCAATGCTTGAGCCGATGCTGATCGCCGGCGTTCCGCAGGGCGGCCAACTTACCATCACCACCGACGTCGAGAACTACCCAGGCTTCGCCGACCCGATTCAAGGGCCATGGCTGATGGAGCAGATGCGCGAGCAGGCCGAAAACGTCGGGACCAATATCGTCCAGGACATGATCGTCGAAGCCGATCTCAACGAGCGTCCGTTCCGGCTCGTTGGCGACTCCGGAACGGTCTACACTGCAGACAGCGTCATCATTGCTACCGGCGCGCAGGCGAAGTGGCTCGGCCTGCCTTCGGAAGAGAAGTTCCAGGGCTTCGGCCTATCCGCCTGCGCGACATGCGATGGGTTCTTCTTCAAGGATCAGGAGGTCGCGGTCATCGGCGGCGGCAACACTGCGGTGGAAGAGGCGCTCTTCCTGACGCGCTTCGCGTCGAAGGTACATCTCGTCCATCGGCGCGACAGTCTGCGCGCGGAGCGGATACTTCAAGACCGTTTGTTCAAGAATCCGAAGATCAACCTCGTGTGGAACAGCGTCGTCGAGGATGTGCTCGGCAATGAGGGCTTCCCGCCCAAGGTCACCGGCGTCCGGCTGCGCAATGTCGAGACAGGCGCGGTCGACGATCTCAATGTCGACGGCGTGTTCGTCGCGATCGGGCATGCGCCCGCGGTGGAGGTCTTCAAGGACCAGGTCGACCTCAAGCCCAACGGCTATCTGTGGACGGCACCCGATTCGACCGCGACGTCGGTCCGGGGCGTTTTCGCCGCGGGGGACGTCACCGACGAGGTCTATCGACAGGCGGTTACCGCAGCGGGCATGGGATGCATGGCAGCGCTCGAGGCCGAGCGCTATCTCGCCGAATTTGAAGTCGAGGGCGAGGACGGGGCCATGCGGCAGACGGAAGCGGCCGAGTAGCGGCCGCCAGGGCACCGGACCCGGCGATGGATTGGGACAAGCTCCGCGTCTTTCATGCCGCGGCCGAGCACGGCTCGTTCACGCGTGCCGCCGACGCGCTGGACATGAGTCAATCCGCGGTCAGCCGACAGGTCAGCGCCATCGAGCATGATCTCGGCGTGCCGCTGTTTCATCGCCACGCGCGCGGCCTGATGCTGACCGAGCAGGGCGAGATGCTCTTCCACACGGCGAGCGAGATTCTCCTCAAGCTCGACGACGTCCGGGCGCAGCTTCAGGAATCTCGTGAGCGGCCGTCAGGCACCCTGCGCGCGACGACCACTGTTGGCCTCGGCTCGACATGGCTCACCGATCGCCTCCATCGCTTCGTCGAACTCTATCCCGACATCAGTCTGCAGCTGATCCTGGAGAACGAGGAACTCGACCTGTCGATGCGCCAGGCGGACGTTGCGATCCGCCTGCAGCAACCGACGCAACCCGATCTCATCCAGCGCCGGCTTTTCACCGTGCACTTCCACATCTACGCGGCGCCCGACTATCTGGAGCGCTTCGGAGAACCGAAGACGCTCGAGGAGCTCGATCAGCATCGCATCGTCTCCTTCGGCGTTCCGGTGCCACAATATCTTCGCCACTTGAACTGGCTGGAGATGGCCGGGCGAAATCGCGGTGCGCCGCGGCGACCGGTTGTTCTCATTAACAACGTCTTCGCGTTGCGGCGCGCCGTCCGCAATGGAATCGGTATCGGCACACTGCCGGACTACATGGTCGAGAAGGAGCCGCGGCTGGTGAAGATCTTGCCGCAGGCGGAAGCACCAAGTTTCGAGACGTATTTCGTCTACCCATCCGAGCTCAGGAACTCGGCGCGGATCGAGGCATTTCGCGATTTCCTGCTTGATCAGGCGCGCACCTGGTCATTCTAGCCACAGGAATTATGGGGAAAACCCGGCGCTCCTCGTGTTTAGGTTGCTGCTCGTCATGCGCCCTCTATAGTTCGTTACGTGGATGCTGATTCGTAGCTCCAGGTTCCTCCCTGAGGGTTTCGTCGCCGAGTGGCGTAGAGGTTGGGCGGCGGGCTGAGCCCTACTTGCCGGGCCGGATGGTTGGCCCGGCTTTTTCTCGTCAGATCGGTTGTACACGGGCGGCGGCGTCAGGCCGCTTGCGCCCGCGCGACCGCTTCTTCGGCCAGCCGTCCCATCAGTTCCGACAGATGGTCGAAGCGGCTTGTGAACGTGCCGACACCCGCCGTCGCCGAACGGATCTCGACGATGAGGTCGCGCATCTCAGCCTCCGGAATCAGCGCCTCGACGACATCCCATCCCGGCCAGCCCGGTCGTGCGTCGAAGCCCATCAGCTGACCACGGCGCTGCGAGACGATCGCGTTGATCTTCGGCGTCGCCTCGGACGGCGCAGCGATATCGACATGCAGCATCGGCTCGAGCAGCACCGGCGTGCATTGCGACAGACCCTCGCGCATTGCCAGCTGCGCCGCCATGCGGAAGGCCTGATCGGAGGAATCGACGGTGTGATAGGAGCCGTCGGTAAGGCACACCGCAACGTCGACCACCTTGAAGCCGAGAGGTCCGCGTTCGAGGTGATCGGCGACGCCACCCTCGACCGAGGTGATGTATTGGCGCGGCACGACGCCGCCGGTGATGCGTTCGGAGAACTCGAAGCCCGTTCCACGCGGCAGCGGCTTGATCTCCAGCACGACGTCACCGAACTGGCCGTGACCGCCGGACTGCTTCTTGTGGCGGCCGCGCACCGAGGCTTCGCCGCGGATCGTCTCACGGTAGGGGATCGACGCCGCCGCGGTCGTGACAGCAACGCCGTGGCGGTCCGTCATCCGTTCGAGCGCGACCCGCAGATGCATCTCGCCCTGGCCGGCAAGCACGGTCTCGCCGCTCTCGGCATTCTGCTCCATGCTGAGTGACGGATCTTCCTCGATCGCCCTGGCAATGGCGGTGGAGAGCTTGACGTCGTCCTTCCGTTCGGCGGGCGCCACGGCAAAGCGCATCACCGGCTCCGGCGGCGTGAGCTCGACGAGTTGGGCCGGCGTGGACTTGCCGGTCGAGAGCGTCATCCCGGTGGCGGCGCCTTCGAGCTTGCCGAGCCCGACCGTCTCGCCCACCGCGGCCGCCTCGCGCTTTGCCATCTGCTGCCCGGTGATGCGAAAGACGCCGGAAACGCGCCCGACCGAACCGTCCGGTCCGGTCAGCTCGGAACCGTCGCCGATCGACCCAGACAGCACGCGTGCAACCGAGATCTTGCCGGCATGCGGCGGGTTCAGCGTCTTCAGCACCTGCACGAAAGAATTGTCGCCCGTTTCGAGGCCGAGCCGCGCGCGGGTTTCGGCAACACCGCCGCTCTCGTGCCGGATCGCCTTGAGAAGTCGGCCGACGCCGTGTCCCTTTTCGGCCGCCCCGATGAGCACGGGACAGATCAGGCCGGCGCGAAGGTCGGTGACGAGATCCTGGAACACGGCCTCGCGCGACGGCTCGATATCCTCGAGCAGCTGCTCCATGAGCGAGTCGTCGTAATCGGCGAGCGTTTCGAGCATCGCGTAGCGCGCCTCGTCGCGGCGCGAGCGATCGTCGGAAGCGATCTCGATCACCTCGCTCGGCGCGTGCTCGCGGTAGACGAAGGTGCGATCGAGCGCGAGGTCGATGAAGCCGGTGATGACATCCGATTCGCGGATCGGAATGTGCCGGAGGAGGAGCGGCGCGGCGCTGGCGCCCTGCAGCGTCCTCAGCGTATCGCGGACGCTGACCTCCTCCTTGTCGACCTTGTTGAGGAACATCATGCGCGGAATGCCGCGATCCTCGAGCTCCTTCATGATCACCTGCAGGGCCGGGATCTTCTTCGGGTCGGGTTCGGCGACGACGATCGCGATATCGGCGGCGGCAAGGATCGGCTGCGCCTCGAAGCCGAACTCCACCGATCCCGGGCAGTCCATGAAGGTGTAGTTGTCGCCCATGAAGTCGGTGTCGGCGACGTTGACCTCGACGCTCATCTGATGCGCGCGCGCCTCAGGCGAGCCGTCGCCAAGCATGTTGCCGTCGGCATGCGTGCCCTGACGCGAGATCGCGCCGGTCCGCGCCAGGATCGCCTCAAGAAGGGTCGTCTTGCCGCTCGCAAACGGACCGACCAGCGCTATCAGGCGCGGGCCGGCTATCCTGCCACCTTCGCTCATGGATCGATGCCTCCCCCAAAATCCGCCGGCTCCCGCCGGGACAAACGCAACCGCCGCCGGGAGGCTAGGGCGATTTTGACGGCATCGTCTCAGGGAATGGCGATGGTGGCAAGACGGATCGAGTCGGTTTTGCGACACCGCGGGCTGGGCTATGGATGGCCTGTGGATTGGCACGAGCGAAGAAGCGAGTCGGATCGTTGCTCGCAGTCTATGACCTCACCGGCCGCGGGCCGCTGAAGCGAAGCGAGATGCCGGCCGCAGAGCATGCGGCCGGTTGGATCGACCTGCTTTCCCCGACCGCGGATGAAGACCGCGAGGCCGAATCCTATGTCGGCGTTGCGATTCCGACGCGCGAAGAGGCTCAGGAAATCGAGACCTCAAGCCGCTTCTATATTGAAGACGAAGCGCTGTTCCTCAACATCACCGTCCTTGTCGGACTGGCGGACGGCCAGCCCCAGTTGACGCCGCTGTCCTTTGTCATCAACGACCAGCGGATCGCGACGGTGCGCTATGCCGACTCCGCCGCTTTCCGGCAGTTCCTCCATCACGCCGGGCGGCCGATGTCGGGCTGCGCCAGCGCCACCGGCGTTCTCCTCCACATCAACGAGGCGATCATCGATCGCGCCGCCGACACGGTGGAGAAGATCGGCGCCGAGATGGACGGCATCAATTCGGAGATCTTCCAGCGCCGGGAAAAGGGCGGGCGGATGCTGGTTGCCCGCGAGCGCCGCCTTCAGGAGGCGATCGAACGGATCGCCTATCAGGACGACCTCGTCTCGAAGTGCCGCGAGAGCCTGATCTCGATGGAGCGGATGCTGCAGTTCCTCTCTGCGCGCGAGATGGACTGGCACGACATCGAGCGGGACCGAAACCGGCTCAAGCTGATGACGCGCGATATCCGCTCGCTCGTCGACCAGCTGAGCTTCCTGTCGAGCAAGACGTCGTTCCTCCTCGACGCAACGCTTGGGCTCATCTCGCTCGACCAGAACGACGTGTCGAGAATCCTCACGATCGCCGCAACCATCATGCTGCCGCCGACGTTGATCGGAACGATCTACGGAATGAACTTCGGCAGTATGCCAGAGCTCGAATGGGACCTCGGCTATCCGCTCGCGATCGGCGCGATGATCCTCGCCGGGCTCGTGCCCTATCTCATCCTGAAGCGTCGGGGCTGGTTCTGAGCGCCCCGCAACAGGACGGTCCGCCGCAACGCGCGCTTCTCATCCTCAACGCCAAGGCCCGGCGCGGCGGTGATGACGACCCACGGCCGCAGCTGCGCGCCGCCGGGATCGGCTTTCGCGATGCGGGCGAGCTCGGCGGCCGCGACGACCTCGATGGCGCGATCCGCGCGCACGCCGGGGCGTGCGACGCCGTCATCGTCGGCGGCGGCGACGGCACGCTCAACGCAGCTTCCGCGGCGCTTGCCGACACCGGCCTGCCGCTCGGCGTGCTGCCGATGGGAACGGCCAACGACTTCGCCAAGACGGTGGGAATCCCGCTCGATGTCGACAAGGCGATCGACATCATTGCCGCCGGCCGCACCCGCGCCGTCGATGTCGGCGTCGCCAACGATCGCTGTTTCCTCAACGCCGCCAGCATCGGCGTGTCGACCCGGATCGCGCGGGCGCTGAAGAGCCGCGACAAGCGTCGCTTCGGCGTACTTGCCTATGCGGTCGCCACGGCCCGGGTGCTGACGCAGGCGCGTCCATTCCGCGCCGAGATTTCAGCCGACGGCCAAAGCCGGATCATCCACGCGATCCAGATCACCGTTGCCTCCGGACGCCATTATGGCGGTGCCTTCACCATCCGCGAGGACGCTGTCGCCGACGACGGCCAGCTCGATCTTGTGGCGATCCGGCTTCGCCGCTGGTGGCGTCTTCTGGGGCTGACGCCGTCGCTGCTGCGGGGCCGCTATCGGAACGAGCGGAAGGTCCTGACGCTGCGCGCTCCGGCGATCACGGTCGGGACCAGGCATGCTCACGCGGTGGATCTCGACGGCGACCTTCTGGCGTCGACGCCGGTCGAATTCGGCATCCGGCCGGGGGCGATGCGGGTTTTCGCACCGACGGATGAGGCCTGACCGGCTTCACTGCCGTTCTTGCCACGCTCGTCTTGCCCAACTAGCAAGGGCGCGAAGCGTGCCTTTAGGAGCGCGCGTTTGCGAAGGGGAGGGGCGCGGTGACGCACGGCGTGGTCATTATCGGCGGTGGGCATGGTGGGTCGCAGGTCGCGGCAAGCCTTCGCAGCGAGGGCTATGAGGGCCCGATCACGCTGGTCTCCGACGAAGCCGAAATCCCCTATCAGCGGCCGCCGCTGTCGAAGACTTATCTGAAGGAGCCGGAGAAAGGGCTGCAGGAATTGCGGCCCGAGGCGTTCTACACTCAGCACGATGTCGATCTCCTTCTGAAGACGCGAGCGACCGCGATCGATCGCGACCTTCGCCGTGTCATGCTCGACAATGGCGGGACGGTCGGCTTCGAGCATCTGGTGCTCGCCGTCGGCTCGCGGCCGCGCATCCCGCCGATACCGGGAACCGATCTCGAAGGCGTGTTCACCCTTCGCGACGCCGCCGATGCGCGGCGCATCCACGACGCCTTTGTCGGTGCGGAAAAGGTGGTCGTCATCGGCGGCGGCTTCATCGGCCTCGAGATCGCCGCGACGGCGCGCCAGCTCGGTCGCGACGTGACGATCGTCGAGGCGTCGGACCGGTTGATGGGCCGCTCGGTGGCGCCGGAGGTCTCCGCGCATTTCCTCAACCTCCATCGCGGCTGGGGATCAACGGTGCTTCTCGACGCGCCGGCGGCCGGCATCATCGGCAATGGCGATGGGCGGGTGCAGGCGGTGGAGCTCGATTCGGGCGATCCGGTCGACGCCGATCTCGTCGTCATCGGCATCGGCGTCGTGCCGAATGTCGAGATGGCGGCCGAGATCGGGCTATCGACGGACAACGGCGTCGTCGTCGGCGAGGATCTCCGCTCGGACGATCCGGGCATCTTCGCGATCGGCGATTGCGCTGCCTTTCACGAGGTGTCGGTGGGCCGGCGGGTACGGCTGGAATCGGTGCAGAACGCGGTTGATCAGGGCAAGTCGGTGGCGAAGGCGATTGTCGGCAAGGGCGTCCCGTACAGCTCCGTGCCGTGGTTCTGGTCGGACCAGCAGGACGTCAAGCTGCAGATGGTAGGGCTTGCCGAGAAGGCGACGCAGCGGGTGATCCGGGGCAATCCGGACGACGGCGCGTTCTCCGTGTTCCAGTTCGCCGGCGATCGCCTCGTCGAGATCGACTCGATCAATCGCGGCGCCGACCACATGCTTGGCCGCCGCGTGCTCGATGCCGGCGAGAACCTGCCGACGCCGGAACAGGCGGCCGACACCGATTTCGATCTCAAGAGCCTGATCAAGCGGCCGGCGCGGGCCTAGCGCGGCGGGGCCCAACCGGCCGTGTGACGTTTTCGCACCGGCCTTTCCCCCATCGCCGCAATCGCCTATAAGCCGCGCTCAGCCTTACCGAGCCTGACGATCGCCGGCCCCGGGGTGCAACCGCCGCGGGGCTTTTTGCACGCGAGCGAACCGCCCCATGCCCAAACGCACCGACATCCAATCGATCCTCGTCATCGGCGCGGGACCGATCATCATCGGGCAGGCCTGCGAGTTCGACTATTCCGGCACCCAGGCGATCAAGGCGCTGAAGGAGGAGGGCTACCGGGTCGTCCTGGTGAACTCCAATCCAGCGACGATCATGACCGATCCGGAGCTCGCCGACGCCACCTATATCGAGCCGGTGACGCCCGAGATCGTCGCCAAGGTGATCGCCGCGGAGCGGCCGGACGCGCTGCTGCCGACCATGGGCGGCCAGACGGCGCTCAATTGCGCGCTGTCGCTGCGGCAGATGGGCGTCCTCGATGAGTATGGCGTCGAGATGATCGGCGCCGATGCCGAGGCGATCGACAAGGCCGAGGACCGCCAGCTGTTCCGCGATGCGATGGCGCGGATCGGCCTCGCTACCCCAAAATCGATGCTCGCCAATGCCTCGGCAATGAAGGAAGAGGCGCGCCGCTATCGCCGCGAGGAACTCGCCCGGATCGATGCGCTCGACGTGCCGGACGAGGAGCGCCGCAAGCTGAAGGAGAGCTTCGAGCGAGACTGGCTCGCCGGCAAGCGCGAGCGCCACAAGCGCTACCAGGAGCGAGCGCTGGTCGAGGCGCTCGACGCGCTCAACGAGGTTGGTCTGCCGGCGATCATCCGGCCATCCTTCACGCTCGGCGGCACCGGCGGCGGCATTGCCTACAACCGCGCGGAGTTCATCGAGATCGTCGAGCGCGGGCTCGACGCCTCGCCGACCAACGAGGTGCTGATCGAGGAATCGGTGCTCGGCTGGAAGGAGTTCGAGATGGAGGTCGTCCGCGACAAGGCGGACAATTGCATCATCATCTGCTCGATCGAGAACGTCGATCCGATGGGCGTTCACACCGGCGATTCGATAACCGTCGCGCCGGCGCTGACGCTGACCGACAAGGAATACCAGGTGATGCGCGACGCCGCGATCGCGGTGCTGCGCGAGATCGGCGTCGAGACCGGCGGATCGAACGTCCAGTTCGCGGTGAACCCGGAGGACGGCCGTCTCGTCGTCATCGAGATGAACCCGCGCGTGTCGCGCTCGTCGGCGTTGGCCTCGAAGGCGACGGGCTTCCCGATCGCCAAGGTCGCGGCCAAGCTCGCCGTCGGCTACACGCTCGACGAACTTGAGAACGACATCACCGGCGGCGCGACGCCGGCCTCGTTCGAGCCGACCATCGACTACGTCGTCACCAAGATTCCGCGCTTCGCGTTCGAGA
>CAZSXA010000020.1:0-21205 GCA_964611195.1 uncultured Bauldia sp. | reverse complement strand
GTCATCGAGACAGGCGTCTCGATGCGAAGCTCGCGAAGCGAGCGCTGCAACCGTTGAAGATGAAGCATCTCATCGATAAGGCGGCCACCGCGAACTTCGCAGACCTCATAAACACCGTCGGCGAACTGAAAGCCGCGATCCTCGATGTGGACCATGGCTTCGGAGAACGGCCGATACCGGCCATTGACGAAAGCGACCCGCGCCAATCGCGCCCCCTTCAGTTCCGCCAAAGCAAGAGGCTGGCCGCCACCAGGATGGCAATGATCTCGAGGCGGCCAATGATCATCACTGCCGCCAGCAACAGTTGAACGCTTCCCGGCATCTCAGCGAATGTTGGCCAACTTGCGGCCTCCGCCCAATCGGACGAATAGACCGGACCGACATTGGAGAGAGCCGAGACGGCGGCGGCGGCTGCACCCCCGAAATCGACGCCCGACAGTGCAACGCCGACGGCGGCTACCGCGAGCACGGCGATCGATGCGGTGAAGAGGCTCCATATTGCCTTCATCACATTGACGTCGAACTCGCGGGCGCCGAAGATTCGCGGTCGAACGCCATGCGGATACACGAGCCGCCGCGTCTCCTTCATCGATTCGAGCAGCATCCCGCCGAGCCGATAGAAGCGAAGGCCACCCGCTGTCGAGAACGCCCCGCCGCCGACCATCGCCACCAGAAGGACGAACGCCACGGGCAAGAGTCCGAAACCGCCCTCCTGCACCACAAGCCCCGATGTCGACACCAGCGACGCCCCATTGACGAAGCCGTGGCGCAGCGCCTCGCCCCATCCGGTGCCACCATTCTCGAAGAGTGCGATCGCGGCCGCGAGACCGACGAAGGCCGCCGCCGCGACGATCCAATAGCTTTCGCGATGGTCGCGTAGGGATCGCCAGCGACCGCCGACCAGCATTCGGTGCCACAGGATGCTAGTCGCGCCGGCGATCATCGCGATCGCCAGGACGATCTCCATGGCCGGGTTGTCGTATGCCGCCAGCGGTGCGTCAGACGGCATGAAGCCGCCTGTCGAGACCGCCGCGAGTGCGAGGCACAGCGCGTCGAAGGACGGCATGCCGGTGAACGCGAGCGCACCGACGACGACGGCCGTCAGCACCGCGTAACCGATGACGAGGTCGCGGATGAGGCCCCATTGCGAAGCCCCCTCTCCCGACACCGCCCGGCGCGCGATCACGCTGTCACGGCTTGGAATGCCGCCGACCCCCGCCGGCGCGAGCGCCACCACGACAAGCCCCAGCGTCAGCAACCCGCCAAGCCAGTGCAGTTCGGCGCGCCACAGCACCATCGTGCGCGACAGCCCATCAACCTCGGCGAAGACGGAGGCCCCGGTGGTCGTCAGCCCTGATACCGACTCGAACAGCGCGGCGACAAAATCGCCATCCGTCGGCTCCATCAAGGGAAACGCCGCGAACGGCGGTGCGACCAGCCAGGCGAGAATGATGAACCGGTAGCGACCCGAACTTGAGCGGGTCCCGCGCGGACGCCGGGACGCGAAGAACGAACCTCCCGCGACAAAGCCCGCCACGAGCGCCATCGTGAAGAAGTGTGAAGCGGCGCCTGCCTCCCCGAGTGCGAGCCCGGCAAGTGCCGTCGCCAGCATCGCAGCGGCCACGGCCGCCAGCAGCAGAGACAGGCTATGGATGGCGGTGGCCATTGGCGGCCTAGAAGAACTCGAGGCTGACGCGGAACATCTGCTCGACCTGCCGCACGCGCTCGGCGAGCACGAAGATGACAACACGATCATGCGCGACGATGCGCGTCGAGCCGTTGGGAATGATCACTTCGCCCTGGCGATAGATCGCCCCGATCCTGATACCATCGGGCAAATCGAGTTCGCGGAGCGGCTTGCCGACGAGCGGCGAGGTCTCGAGCGCCTCCGCTTCCATCGCCTCCGCCTCGCCGTTCTGGATCGAATGGACGGCCCGGATTCGACCGCGCCGGACATGCTGCAGCACTTTCGACACAGTCACGGAGCGCGGCGATACCACGGCATCGATCGAAAGGTCGTTGGCCAGTCCTGCGAAGTTCCGTGTGTTGACGAGCGCCATGGTCCGTTGGGCACCGAGCCGTCGGGCCATGACGCAGGCGAGGACGTTGACCTGATCCTCATTCGTCAGCGCGACGATCGTGTCCGTGTCCTCGATATCGGCCTCGCGCAGGATGTCCGGCTCCAATGCGCTCCCGTGAAGCACCACGGTGTCCCTTAGATCGTCAGCGATCGCCCTCGCCCGCTCCTCCTGCGCTTCGATGATCTTCGCCCGCGTCCGCGTACGTCGTTCCTCCAGCATGCGCGCGACGTAAAGGCCGATGTTTCCGCCGCCGGCGATGACGACCCTGGTCGCCTCGCGCTCCTCATGCCCGAACACCGAGAGCGTCCGCTGGACCTGATCATGCGTGACGACGACATAGGCGATGTCGCCGCTTAGCATGAAGTCCTCCGAATGCGGCACGAGCATCTCGTCGTCACGGAAGATGCCGACCACCACGGCCTGCAGGTCGGGGAAGAGTTCGGTCAACTGGGACAGCGGTGTATCGACGACGGGGCAGTTCTCGTCGCACTCGATGCCAAGCACCGCAACGTGCTCCTCGGCGAACCGCACGACGTCGATCGCACCGGGCAACTGCATGCGCCGCAGCACCGTCTCGCCGACCTCGACCTCCGGCGAAATGATCACGTCGATCGGCATGTTGTCCGCGGAGAACAAGTCGCTGTAGTGCGACTGAAGGTAGCTCTGGGATCTGACCCGCGCGATCTTGGTGGGGACCTTGAAGATCGAATGGGCGACCTGGCAGGCGACCATGTTCACCTCGTCATAGAGCGTGACGGCGATGATCATGTCGGCGCCTTCGGCACCGGCCTGGGCCAGCGTGTCGGGATGGGCGCCATGGCCGACCAGCCCACGAACGTCGAGCGTATCGCGGACGTTCTGGATCAGCTGCGACGAGACATCGATGATCGAAACGTCGTTCTGCTCCGCGGCCAGTCGTTCGGCAATGCCGTACCCGACCTGGCCGGCGCCACAGATGACGACACGCATGGCGCCGCCCCCGCCCTAGCCGACGCCGAGCGATTTGAGCTTGCGATGCAGCGCCGAGCGCTCCATGCCGACGAATTCGGCCGTGCGCGAGATATTGCCGCCGAACCGCGCCACCTGCGCGGAAAGGTATTCCTTCTCAAAGACCTCGCGGGCTTCGCGCAAAGGCATCGCCATCAGATGTTCCCCACCGTCTCTGCCGGGCGTCGCCGGCAACATCCGGCCTATTTCGGGGGGGAGCATATCGGAGGATATCTGATCCGACTCCTCGCCATGAGCGAGTATCAACAAGCGTTCCACGTTGTTGCGGAGCTGACGGACGTTTCCGGGCCAGTCATGCGCCTGAAGCACCGCCATGGCGTTGGAGGCGATCACCCGCGCGGGCAGACCGGTCTGACGGGAAATCTGCTTGACGAAATGCTCGACAAGCTCCGGCACGTCTTCGCGCCGCTCGGCAAGCGCCGGCACGCGGATCGGCACCACGGCGAGACGATGGAACAGGTCCTCGCGGAACCCGCCCTTCGCGATCTCCTCCTCGAGGTCGCGGGCGGTGGACGAGACAATCCGGACGTCGACCGAGACCTTGGTGGATCCGCCAACCCTGCTGAAGCTCTGCTCGACGAGAACGCGCAGAATCTTGTTTTGCGTCTCGCGCGGCATGTCGGCCACTTCGTCGATGTAGAGCGTTCCGTTGTGCGCTTCCTCAAGCGCGCCGATGCGCCTCGGGCCGGAGCCGTTCGCCTCGATGCCGAACAGTTCCTCCTCCATGCGGTCGGGCGTGATGGCCGCCGCATTGAGGACGACAAACGGTCCGCGGCTTCGCGACGACGTCGCGTGAATCATGCGCGCCGTCAGTTCCTTGCCGGAACCCGACGGGCCGGTGATCATGATGCGTGAGTTGGTTTTGGAGACCTTGTCGATCTGCTGGCGCAACTGGTTGAGCGCCGACGAGCCGCCGACCATCGTCAGCGCCTCGCCGCTCCGTGCCTGAAGCTCCTTCACCTCGCGCTTCAACCGGAACGATTCCAGCGCGCGTTCGGCGACGAGCACCAGTCGATCGGCCTTGAACGGCTTCTCGATATAATCATAGGCGCCGCGCTTGATCGCCGAGACGGCCGTTTCAATGTTGCCGTGGCCGGAGATCATGACGACCGGCAGATCGGCATGGTCGCGGTGGATTTCGTCGAGAAGCGCCAGCCCGTCGAGCCGGCTCCCTTGCAGCCAGATGTCCAGAAACACAAGCGCCGGACGCCGTTGTGCAAGCTGATCCAGCGCTCCATCGGAATCGCCGGCGGACCGCGTGTGGTAGCCTTCGTCCTGGAGAATCCCGGAGACGAGTTCACGGATATCCGCCTCGTCGTCGACGATGAGAATGTCTGACGCCATTGACTGCTACTCTGCCACCGGAGCGAACTCCGCCGCCTCCGCCTTTGTCTGCTCGCGGTCCCCTTCGCGATCGGTGTCCTGAATCGTGTTTCCCTTGGCCTCGCTTTCGGGGAAGGTCAAGCGGACCATCGCGCCGTGACCGCCCTTCCGGACCGCCGGCGCATCCATAAGCTCGATCGTGCCGGAATGTTCCTCAACGATCTTGCGGACGATAGCGAGACCGAGGCCGGTCCCCTTCTCGCGCGTCGTCATATACGGCTCCAGCAGCATCTGACGGTTCTCGCGCGGCAGGCCGATGCCGTTGTCGGTGATGTCGACCACGACGGCGCCGTCCTTGCGATAACCCGAGACCCTCACTCTGCCTTTCTCTTCGGCAGGATCATTCACGGCCTCGATCGCCTCGACACCGTTCTTGATGAGGTTGGTCAGGACCTGGGAAATCAGCCGCATGTCGAAGCGGCCGATCAGCGGCTCGTCGCCAACATCGGCGGAGACATCAACCTCCGGGTGACCGACATCCATCATGAACACCGCTTCCTTGATGCCGTTGCGCAGGTCGATCGCTTCCAGTGTCGGCTTCGGCATCCGCGCAAACGACGAGAACTCGTCGACCATCCGTCCGATGTCGCCGACCTGGCGGATGATGGTGTCCGTGCACTGATCGAAGATCTCGCGATCGTCCTCGATGACACGCCCGAAGCGACGCTTAAGCCGTTCTGCCGACAACTGAATCGGCGTCAGCGGGTTCTTGATCTCATGCGCGATGCGCCGAGCGACATCCGCCCAGACCGACAGCCGTTGCGCAGTCAGGAGGTCGGTGATGTCGTCGAGCGTTATGACGTAGCCGACCGCGTCCCCCGAGGACTGCTCGGTCGTCACCCGCACATTGATCGTGCGAGACCGGCCGTCGCGCGACAGTGTGATCTGATCGCGATGCTCCAGCCGCCAGTCGCCGGCGGCGGAATCGAGAACCGGCCCCAATTCCGGCACGAGATCGCGAATCTGGGTGCCGATGACGGTCGCAGCCTGGCCGTCGATCAGACCGAGCGCAGACCGGTTGAAGACTGTGATCTTGCCCTCCGCATCGACGCCGAGGACGCCGGCGGTGACGCCTGAAAGGACCGCCTCGATAAAGCGCCGGCGGCTGTCGATCTGGTCGCTCGCGGCGACAAGATCGCTGCGCTGTTCGGCGAGCTGATGCGTCATCTTGTTGAACGAGTTGCCGAGTGTGGCGAGTTCGCCATCCGACTGGTTCACCGGCACCTCCAAGTCGAGGTCGCCCTTGGCAACCGAATCCGCCGCGGTGATCAGCCGTCCGATCGGCGAGACGAGGCGGTTGGCGACGGCAAGGCCCATCCAGATCGCCGCGGCGAGAACGACCAGCGCAACGCCGAAATAGACGAGCCCGAACACCAGCTGCATGCCGGAGCGGATGTCCTGCAACTCCTGATAGGCGGCGGCGTTCTCGTTGGCGAGTTGCACGTAGCCGATGGCCTGCGGATCGAACCCGACGGGCAGGTAGAGCAGTAGGTCGCCGAACGTATCGAGGGCGACAATCGCAGCGGCGAAGGCGCGGGTCTCGCTGCCATCCTCAGTCGTGTAGGGCGTGGGCGGGATAATGACGACATTCGGCGCAGTGGCGACGGCTTCCTCGATCCGCGTGATCGGTGGCGCGGGGACGTCAGCGTTGACCGAGGACTGGTCGACCATCACCGCCTGACCGTCGGGTCCGATCAGGAAGACGCCCGGAACGCCATAGACGGCGGGCAGTCCGTTGAGGAACTGCTGGAACTGCGCCCACTCTCCCGCCGCGAACAGCTCGCGCTGGCTCTCGATCTCGGATTTCATCCCGGCCGCGACATTGCCGAGCGAGGAAAGCTGAAGCTGGTAGTAGTTGTCCGCCACCTCCACCGAGGTGTCGACGATCTCCTGGGCGCGATCCGAAAACCAGTGGTCGGCGCCCTGGGCAAAGGTAACGTTGGCGACGATCGCGACAAGCACGGCCGGGATCACCGCGACCAGCGCGAAGAGAGCGACGATCCGGATGTGCAGCCGGGCGCCGGCAACGCCTTCGCGCCTTGCCACCCACAGCCGCCTGATCTCCCAGGCGACGGCCGCCAGCAGCGCCAGCAGCAGCACGCCGTTGGTCGCAATCGCCCAAACGACGACCTCGGCGGAGGGTTCGATTCCCGTGAGGCCGAGGAAGATGAAGAACGAAGCCGACGCCGCGATCAGGGCCAGAACGGCCGCAGTGTAGCCGGCGACTCGGACCCACCGATTGGGCTTCATGGAGCGATCGGCCGGCCCCGGTCCTGCCTCGGCAATCGTCCCCGAAGTGGTTGCCATGCCAGTCAAATCGCCTTCCGGTCAGCCGGGCGACGCCCCGACCCTAGCCAGCCTCAGTGAGAAGCGCCGGATTGCAGCAGCATTGTGGCCAAAAAGCAACAAGCTCCGCTAGGAGCGACCGCCGCGAATGAGCTGGATGTCGAGATCCTGGATCTTCTTTCGCAGCGTGTTGCGGTTCACGCCAAGAAGCGCCGCCGCCTTGATCTGGTTGCCGCGCGTGGCGGCCAGAGCTGCACTGATGAGCGGGTACTCCACCTCGCGAAGCACGCGATGGTAAAGGCCCGGAGGCGGCAGCGCATCACCGAAATCGTTGAAATAACTCGCCAGATGCCGCTCCACGGATCGGCCCAGGCCATCGTCGTCGCTATCGCCCTCAGGTGGCGGCGTCGCAACCGGGGTCTGATCGAGTTCGGCCTCGATGATCGACTCGGTGATGACTTCCTGCGGGTAAAGCGCCGTCAGCCGGCGGATGAGATTCTCGAGCTCGCGGACATTGCCGGGCCAGCTGTAGCGCCGAAGTCGCTCGACGGCAGCCGAGTCGATCTGCTTCGCCGGCAGCCCTTCCTTCTCCGCGATCGCAAAGAAGTGGCGCATCAGGTCTGGGATGTCCTCGGTGCGCTCACGAAGCGCCGGCAGACGGATCGGCACGACATTGAGCCGATAGAACAGGTCCTCGCGGAAGAGCCCCTGATTGATGAGGACGCGAAGGTCCTTGTTCGTCGCGGCGACGATCCGTACGTCGGCCTTGATCGGCGTGCGGCCGCCGACCCGCGTGTACTCGCCCTGCTGCAGCACGCGAAGGAGCCGCGTCTGGGCTTCCATCGGCATGTCACCGATCTCGTCGAGGAACAGCGTGCCGCCATCGGCCTGCTCGAACCGCCCGGCGCTTCGCGCGCCGGCGCCGGTGAACGCGCCCTTCTCGTGTCCGAAGAGCTCCGCCTCGATCAGATCGCGCGGGATCGCCGCCATGTTGACGGCGACGAATGTTCCGCTCCGCCGTTTGCCGTAGTCGTGCAGCGCACGGGCGACCAGCTCCTTGCCGGTGCCGGACTCGCCGGTGATCATCACCGTGAGATCGGTCTGCATGAGCCGAGCGAGAACCCGGTAAATCTCCTGCATCGCCGGCGAACGCCCGACCAGCGGGATGTTGTCGTTGACGTCGGAATCCGCCTCGAGCCGCTTGCCCTTGGGGCCCGACATCGCGCGCCCGACGATGCCGATCAGCTCCTTCAGATCGAATGGCTTCGGCAGGTAGTCATAGGCGCCGCGCTCGGATGCCCGGATCGCGGTCATGAAAGTATTCTGCGCGCTCATGACGATGATCGGCAGGTCGGGGCGGGCCCGTTTGATCCTCGGTAGAAGATCGAATGCATTCTCATCCGGCATCACTACATCGGTGATGACGAGATCGCCGTCGCCGCGGCTGACCCAGCGCCACAACGTTGCCGCGTTCGAAGTCAGTCGCACCTCGTAGCCGGCGCGCGAGAGCGCCTGGTTGAGAACCGTCCGGATCGCCGCATCGTCATCGGCGACGACAATTGTGCCGAGCGCCATCTGTCCTAGTTCTCCTCTTCGTCGTCAGCGGCCTGGCCGCTGTAGGCCGGCATCAGAACCTTGAACACCGTTCTGCCGGCATGCGGCTCACATTCGATGACACCGCCATGGTTGCCGACAATCCTTGCCACCAATGCAAGGCCCAGGCCGGTTCCATTTGGCTTGGACGTCACGAACGGATCGAAGAGATGGGGGACGATGTCGGGCGGCACGCCGGGCCCGTTGTCGCGGACCGTGAACTCGAGCGGCAGCGACACCCGGTCGGCACTGCCTTGCACCGAAAGCCGGACGCCCGGCCGATAGGCCGTGCCGAGATGAATCTCGCCATCATCACGATCGCCAAGCGCCTCCGTGGCGTTCTTCACCAGGTTTAGGAAGACCTGAATCAACTGATCGCGATTGGCGAAGACCGGCGGCAGCGACGGGTCGTAGTCCTCGTGAAACTGGACGTGACGGGCAAAACCCGACTGCGCCAGTCGCTTCACATGGTCGAGTACGCCGTGAATGTTGACCGGCCTTCGCTCGATCGGCCGGTCGTCCGTGAACACCTCCATACGGTCGACCAGCTTGACGATACGGTCGGCCTCCTCGGTGATCAGCCGGGTCAGCGCGCGGTCCTCGTCGCCGACCGAGGATTCCAGAAGCTGAGCCGCACCGCGGATGCCGGAGAGCGGGTTCTTGATCTCATGCGCAAGCATCGCGGCGAGCCCACTGACCGAGCGCGCGGCCCCGCGATGAGTCAGCTGGCGGTCGATCTTCTCCGCCATCGTCCGCTCCTGGAGCATCAGCACCACGGCGCGCCCGTCTCCCGGGGAAGCGTAGATGTCGACAATGCGCTCGCCGCCGATGCGCGGCGTGCCGATGTCGACCCGATACTCGGTAACGGCCGCATCGCGACTGCGCACCTGCTCGATGAGAGCCAGCAATGGACTGCCGAACGGCACGAGTTGCGCAATGGAACTGCGGCGAAGCAGCGCTGCGGACGTCTCGAAGAAGGCCTCGGCCGCGAGGTTGGCTGCGCCGATATGATTGTCCTCCGTGACCTGAATCACCGGATGCGGCAGGGCATCGAGCAGCGCGGCGGAGCCGGCTGCTTCTTCGAGCGGGGCGACGGCGCGCTCGTTCATGCCGCCTTCCCCATTTCGACATCGAGACCGCGGAGCAGTCGCTCCACTTCGGCGGGTCGTTCGGCGGTCAGCAAGGCAGAGCGGGTGGCGCGTGGCACGGATCGGCCGGCCGCGGCGAAGCGGTCGAGATACCAGCCGAGATGCTTGCGCGCAGCCCGAATGCCGACGGCGACGCCGTAGTGGGACAAAATCGCAGCGTGATGCTTGAGCGCCAGATCGACGATGTCGTCGGCTCTGCCCGCCGCGGAGGGCTTGCCGGTTGCCGCCTCCCTCGCGATCTGGCCGGCCAGGCCGGGCTGTCCATAGGCGGCGCGTCCGACCATCACGCCATCCGCACCCGACTGCAGAAGCGCCTCGGTCGCTGTTTCCAGCGATCCGATATCGCCATTGACGATGATGGGAATCGTCACGGCGTCCTTCACCTTGGCAACGGCCGACCAGTCCGCCTTGCCGTCATAGAACTGGCAGCGCGTCCGGCCGTGGACGGTGAGCATTCGGACCCCGGCAGATTCGGCGCGGCGCGCCAGCTCCGGTGCGTTGATGGAGGCATCGTCCCAGCCGAGTCGCATCTTCAGCGTCACCGGACGCGTGGTCGCACCGATGGTGGCCTCGATCAGCGACAGCGCATGGTCGAGGTCGCGCATCAACGCAGAGCCCGAGGCGCCGGACGTCACCTTCTTCGCCGGACAGCCCATATTGATGTCGATAATGTCTGCCCCGGCCGCCTCCGCCGCGCGGGCGCCCGCCGCCATCCACCGCGTCTCGCGCCCGGCCAGTTGGACGACATGCGGACCGTCGCCAACAGATTCGGCACGCATCGCTGCCTCGGGGTTACCGATCGATAACTGCTCGCCCGCGACCATCTCCGATATAACGAGACCGGCACCACCGCGTTTGGCAAGCTGGCGGAACGGCTTGTCGCTGACACCCGACATCGGCGCTAGAAAGACACGATTGGGAAAGGCGATCCCGCCCAGATCGAGCGGCTCCCCAAGGCGCCTGATTGCCTCTTCGGGAGTGAGCTTGAGCTCGCCGCTGACCATCATTTGGGCATATCCCTATCTGCCTACATATTAGCCATTTGTGTGGCCGGCACAAGCGAAAAGCATTGCGGTAGAGTGCGGTCTGGTAAACGATCATGCCACCGTCCTCAGGGATAACCCGCTCTATGGCAGATCGTTCATCCGGCAATGTCGCAGCCCTTGTGGTCGCCGGCGGCCGAGGCAGCCGCGCCGGTGCCGGGGCTCCGAAGCAGTACCGCAGGATCGGCGCCGAGCCGATCATGACGATGAGCCTGCGCCCCTTTCTCGAGCATCCCGCCATCAATCAGGTGCTGCCGGTCATCCATCCTGACGATGAGGCGCTGTTCGCGGCCTCCACCACGCCGCACGCCAAGCTGTGCGCACCCGCCCATGGCGGGGCAACGCGGCAGGAAAGCGTGCGGCTTGGCCTCGAAGCGCTCGCCGACGATCCGCCGCGCCTCGTCCTGATCCACGACGCGGCGAGACCGTTCGTCACCAGCGCGATCCTTGATCGCGTCATCGCGGCGCTGGACGACGGCCCCGCCGCCCTGGCGGCGGTCCCGCTGGCCGATACGCTGAAGCGCGCCGAGGGCGGCATCGTCACCGGAACGCCGAGCCGCTCCGGGCTCTATTTGGCGCAGACCCCGCAGGGCTTCGACTTTGCCGCGATCCTTGCCGCTCATCGCCGCGCCGCAGCTGTCGAGGAGCCGTTCACCGACGATGCCGCGATCGCGGAGTATGCCGGGCTCGCCGTTCAGATCGTTGCCGGCGACCCCGCCAACAGCAAGATCACCACCGAGGAGGATATCGTCATGGCCCAGCAGCGGCTCGGCGCCACGAAGGAAACGCGCGTCGGTAACGGCTATGACGTCCACGCGACGGAGCCGGGATCGGGCGTGCGCCTCGGCGGCGTCGACATCGCTGCCGACTTCAAACTCAAAGGCCACTCCGACGCCGATGTCGTTCTTCACGCACTGACCGACGCGCTTCTGGGCGCAATCGCCGATGCCGATATTGGCGCCCATTTCCCGCCCTCCGATGAAACCTGGCGGAACGCCGACTCCTCGCAGTTTCTCGCCGAAGCCGTTCGCCGCGTCACGGAACGGGGCGGAACGATCAGCAATCTCGACGCCACAGTAATCGCGGAAGCACCGAAGGTCGGGCCCCACCGTGATGCTATGCGGATGCGTATTGCAGAGATTTGCGGCATCGCGGTCGAGCGTGTTTCAGTGAAGGCGACAACAAGCGAGCGGCTCGGCTTCGTCGGGCGCAGCGAAGGAATCGCAGCGCACGCAACCGCCGCCATCCGCCTGCCGACCGAGGATTCATGACCGACCTCTCCCCGCTCCATAACGACGTCGCCAAACTGATCGCCCGCTGCAAGCAGGACAGCCTTCGCGTCGCGACCGCCGAGTCCTGCACCGGCGGTCTCGTCGCCGGTGCCATAACCGAACTCGACGGGGCGAGCGCCGTCTTCGACTGGGGCGTCGTCACCTACTCGAACGCGGCAAAGACCGAGATGCTCGGCGTGTCCGAATCGCTCATCAACGAGCACGGCGCCGTTTCGGAGCAGGTCGTCATGGCGATGGCCGAGGGCGCCCTCGCCAAGTCTGGCGCCGACATCGCCATCGCCGTCACCGGAATTGCAGGTCCGACGGGCGGCACCGACGAGAAGCCGGTCGGGCTGATTCATTTCGCCACGGCGGCCAAAGGCAAGTCGACGCAGCGGGCGGCCCATCGCTTCGCCGATCTCGGCCGCGACTCCACGCGCTTTTACGCCGTGCAGCAGGCGATCAAGATGCTGATGCAACAGGTCGCTACCTAGGAGCGATCCAGCACGACAAACGCCACCAGGGCCATCCATTGGAGGCCGAAGCCGATCGTCAGTCGCTCCATCAGCCCCATCGTCGACCATGCCCGCGCCGCGGACAGCGCCGCCAGTCCACCCGTCGCCAGCGTCACACCGAAGGTAACGTAGCTGTAAGTCGCGACCCCGCCCCAATCGTCGAGACCGCCGGCTCCGATCGAGAAGGCGAGGATCGCGGCAAGCGTGCCGAGAGACAGGAATCCGGCAAGGACGATGTGAACGATGCCGCGCCGCGTTGCCTTCGCTCCGACCGGATCCATGGGAAACCAGTTCATGGCCATACCGATGAAGCCGGTGGCGGCCATGAGGTATCCCGCTGCTTCAGCGCCCCGCGCAATCCCGGCGAAAGCCGCTGCGAGTCCGAGGCCGAAGGCGACCACGAGGGCATTGTAGGCGGCAAATGCGAGATTGAGCGCCGCCCGATTGGGCGCACCGCTCCCGACCAGCTCGCTGACGGCGTTGGCGATGTGGCCATAGCCCGGCCGGATCGCAGCGCCAGCGGCAACCGTGATGACGTAGATCAGCGATGCCGCGATCCCGCCCGCCACCAGAACCTGCTCGAATGGAGTGAGGTCCAGCATGGCGGGCTGTCGCCTCAGGAGCCGGCGTTGCCGTAGATCGCGTCGGCGCGGTCCTCGAAGATCTTGGAGTAGTTTCCGAAGGCACGTTCGGAGACGGCTCCGGCCGCCAAGCGGAGCGCCAGCGAGCGGAATTCGTAGGCAATCGAGAAGTGGATCGTGCAGCTGTTCGAGTCGACCGGCTCGAAGCGCCAATCGTTCTCGAGCCGCCTGAACGGACCGTCACTGGCGCGCACGGAGATCGTCAGGTTGGCACGGTCGAGCACGATGCGGTTGGTGAAGGTCTCCTTGATGATCCCGTAGGCGACGGTCATCCGAGCCGTCACCACCGGGGTTCCGTCCTCCTCGGAGCGCGACACGACGTCCATCGCCGTGCAGTAGGGAACGAATTCCGGGTAGCGCGCGACATCCGCCACGAGGTCGAACATGTTCCCGGCGGAGTGACCGACGCGATGCTCGGTGGCGAATTCCGGCATCAGGGGCGCCCGCTACGCTCGGCTCTGGCCGCCTGGAGCCGCGCGAAATCCTCGCCGGCGTGATGCGAGGACCGAGTCAGGGGGCTCGAAGCCACCATCAGGAAGCCCTTGGCGAGCGCGATGCGCTTGTAGTCGGCGAACTCGTCGGGCGTGACATAGCGTGCCAGCGCGGCGTGCTTCGGCGTCGGCTGCAAATACTGGCCGATCGTGACGAAATCGACGCCGGCCACCCGCATGTCGTCGAGCACCTGTTGCACCTCCGCACGGCCCTCGCCGAGACCGACCATGATGCCGGACTTGGTGAACATCGCCGGCGCCAGCTCCTTCACACGCTGCAGGAGGCGAAGCGAATGGAAGTAGCGCGCGCCCGGCCGTACCGTCAGGTAGAGCGAGGGGACGGTCTCGAGATTGTGGTTGAAGACATCCGGCTCCGCCGCGGCGACCGCTTCGAGGGCGCCGTCCTTGCGGAGGAAGTCCGGTGTCAGGACTTCGATCGTCGTTTCCGGAGCAGCCTCGCGGATGGCGCCGATAACAGCCGCGAAATGCCCGGCCCCGCCGTCGGCGAGATCATCGCGGTCGACAGAGGTAATCACGACATGGCGAAGCGCCAACTCGGCGACCGCGTCGGCGATCCGGCTCGGCTCCGCCTCGTCGACCGGTTCGGGCATGCCGGTGCGGACGTTGCAGAAGGCGCATGCGCGGGTGCAGACCTCGCCCAGGATCATGAACGTCGCGTGCCTGTCCGACCAGCACTCGCCGATGTTCGGGCAGGCCGCTTCCTCGCACACAGTGACGAGACCGTGCGAGCGCACGATGTCGCGCGTGGAGCGGAAGCCCGCCGAACCCGGCGCCCGCACGCGCAGCCAGGGCGGCTTTCGCTGGATCGGCGTATCGGGCCGCCGCGCCTTCTCAGGGTGGCGGGCCGGGCCGACTGTGTCGAGGATCGTTACCATTCCTGCCGGATTGGCCGATGCGGCCAACACCGTCAAGGCGGCCGATGGCAGCAGCTAGAAGATGATCCTGGCAACCACGAGGACGATGATCGCCCCGGCGACCGAGATAATCATCTGTTCGAGAAAGACGCTGCCGAGCCGGAGGTTGATGTTGAACTGGCGAGCGAGATAGCCGCCCACCACCGAGCCGATCAGACCGGCGACGATATAGCCGAGTAGGTTGCCGCTGCCGGGCACGAAGAGGTCGGCGATGATGCCGGCCAGAAGGCCCATCAACACCCAGACGGCAATATCGCGGACGTCGAGATTGTTCATGGCGTTTCGCCTCGCGGGTGGTTCTTCACGCCAAAGATACGCCCTCGCCAGCGGTTTCGCCAGTAAGCCCTCAGACGGATCAGATGTGAATCGTGCCGCTGCCGGCACCGAGGATCGCCTCATGCATGGCCTCCGAAAGCGTCGGATGCGGAAAGATCGTGTGCGCCAGATCCTTCTCCCGCGCCTCCATATTGAGGGCGATGACAAAGCCCTGGATGAGCTCCGTCACCTCCGGCCCGACGAGATGCGCGCCGAGGAGGCGGCCGCTGTCGGCGTCGAACACCGTCTTCATCAGCCCGCCGGTTTCGCCGAGTACCACCGCCTTGCCGTTGCCGATCATCGGGAAGCGGCCAGTTTTCACTTCGTAGCCGGCCTCGCGAGCAGCGGCCTCCGTCAGCCCGACGGAAGCGACCTGTGGGCTGCAATAGGTGCAGGCCGGCACCTTGTCCGGGTCGACCGGATCCGGCGTGCCGCCCGCGATCGCCTCCACGCAGACGATCCCCTCGTGCTGCGCCTTGTGGGCCAGCATCGGCGGACCGGCGACGTCGCCGATGGCATAGAGGCCTTCGACATTGGTACGCCCGAATCCGTCGGCGAGGATCGTGCCGCGCTCGATTTCGACACCGAGCGCTTCGAGCCCGAAGCCTTCGACATTCCCGACGACACCGATGGCGGAAATGACACGCTCCGCTGTGATGTCTTCGCTGCCTTCTTCCGTGGTCACAGTGAGGGTGACGCTATTGTCCGTGTGGGTTGCGCCGCCGACCGAGGCGCCGGTCTTGACCGCGATGCCGCGCCCCTCGAAATCCTTGCGGACGATGCGCGCGATGTCCTCGTCCTCGGCCGGCAGGATCTGCGGCAGCGCCTCGACAAGCGTCACCTCCGAACCCATCGACCGGTAGAAGGAAGCAAACTCCGCCCCGATCGCGCCGGACCCGACGACGGCAAGCGTGCGTGGAATTTCGGTTGGAACCATCGCCTCGAAATAGGTCCAGACCCGCTCCTTATCGGGCTCGAGGCCCGGCAGCGTTCGTGGCCTTGCGCCCGTCGCGACGATGATGTGCCTCGCCGAATACTCGCCCGGCCCGTTGGCGCCGCGCGGCCGCTGGGCGTCGGTTTCGCCGATACGGATGGTGCCGGGCGCGGTGATCTCGGCCGAACCCCAGAGCACCGTCACCTTGTTCTTCTTCAGAAGGCCGTCGACACCGCGCGTCAGCTGCGCCGCTGCCCGCCGCGAATGCTCAACGACGCCGCCGGTATCGACGCGAAGGCCATCGGCGTGGAGGCCGAAACGCTCGGCGACACCGAACTGGTCGCGGAGTTCGGCCGAGCGGAGCAGCGCCTTGGTCGGGATGCAGCCCCAGTTGAGGCAGATACCGCCGAGATGGCTGCGCTCGGCAACCGCCGTCCGCAGCCCGAGCTGGGCGGCACGGATGGCGGCAACATAGCCGCCCGGTCCGCCGCCGATGATGATCACGTCGAAGGTATCGTCCGCCATGGTCCGCTTCACTTGCCGAGAGGTTTGGTGAGGAGCAGCCAGTCCTGGCCTTCCGGCCCGCCCGGATAGGAGACCATCGGCCGTCTGGCAGCTTCGCCGTAGCCATTCCGCTCATAGAGCGCCAGGGCCGGCGCATTGCCAGAGGCTGCAATGAGCGCCGCACCGGGCGCGCCGGTTTCCTGTGCGAATGAATCGGCGTGGTCAAGGAACGCCGATGCGAGACCGCGCCGCCGGAACTGCGGGAACACCGCGACGACATTGAGATACCACCAGCCGGCGACAAGCTCCTCAAGATCGGCGAGCGGCGCAAAGATCGGCGGCATGTCGTCACGGCCGACCTCCTCGTCCTCCAGCCTGTAGCTGACGAGCATGCCGGCAACGCGGCCATCGACCTCGCCGATAAGCGTGTTGCGATAGCTGAACCCGCCTTCTTCGCGCAGCGCGCGCTGATAGCCGATCTCCAGCGGCGAGTGCCCAGCGCCGGCTGACTGGGTCCACGCATAGACGGCCATTCCCTCCGCCGCGAGATCGACAAGGACCGTCATCGCTGCCGCGTCGGACGGCGTTCCGGGACGAAGAGATAGCTGCGCCAAGCGACTGGCTCCCCTGCGGGATCGGATCGAGCGCTAGTCTGGTATCCCTGTCGCGCCGCCGAATCGAGCCCCAGCGCTGAAATGTCCAAGCCGGCCGCCCTCGCCCTTCTCGCAGTGACCCAGGTCGCGGTGCTCTCGCTGTGGTTTGCCACGGCGGCCGCGGCGCCCGGGCTCACCGCCGAGTACGAATTGAGCGAAGAGCGCCTGGCACTTCTTGTTTCGATGGTCCAGGGCGGTTTCGTCATCGGTAGCCTTGCCAGCGCCTTCCTCGGTGTCGCCGACCGCGTCGACCCACGCCGGTTTTACGCCGCGGCGGCAGTCGTCGGCGCAACGGCGAACACGCTGTTCCTGGTCGTCGATCCCGGCTCCACCGCAGCATTGCTTCTTCGAGCCGTCACCGGCGCCGCGATGGCCGGCGTCTACCCGATCGGCATGAAGCTCGCCGTCAGCTGGGCCGACCGAGACCGCGGCCTCCTCGTCGGGCTCCTTGTCGGCGCTCTGACGCTGGGCTCGGCTTCGCCCCATCTCTTCGCCTTCCTCGGCGGTGTTGACTGGCAAGTGATCATGGGAGCGGCCAGCGTTGCGGCCGTCCTCGGCGCCGGTGCGATTCTACTGGTGCCACTCGGCCCCAACCTCGCCCCGTCGGGACGATTCGAGCCGCGTATGGCGCTGACCGCGTTGCGCGACCGGCCGCTCCGCCTCGCCAATCTCGGCTATCTCGGCCACATGTGGGAGCTCTACGCGATGTGGGCGTGGATCGCCGCGTTCCTCACGGCGAGCTTCGCCGCGGCCGAAGTCGGCGATCCCGCCCGGCTAGCGACGATCGGCGCGTTTCTGATCGTCGGCGTCGGCTTCGTCGGCGCGCTCGGCGGCGGCTTCCTCGCCGACCGCATCGGCCGGACGACGCTGACGATGGCTGCGATGATCGTCAGCGCGGCATGCTGCCTCCTCGCCGGTCTGGTATTTGGCGCCGCGCCCGCCCTCGTCCTTGCGCTGGGCGTCGTTTGGGGCGTGACGGTGATCGCCGACTCGGCCCAGTTCTCCACCTGCGTCAGCGAGCTCTCGCCCCCCGGCCTCACCGGCACGATGCTGACGACTCAGACTGCGGCCGGCTTCGCGCTTACTCTCGTGACGATCCAATTGATGCCGGGTTGGGTCGACCTCGTCGGCTGGGAATGGGCGTTCGCGCCGCTGGCGGTCGGCCCGATCCTCGGCACGATCGCGATGGCCCGGCTACGGCGAGACTCGGCATCGGCGAAGCTCGCAGGCGGCCTGCGCTAGGCCTTCTTTTCTCCACTCAGACTTTGTCGCTTCGGTTCCCCATAGGCCCTGCGCTTACTTTGTTTAGTATCTCATAGTAGTTGTCTAGATATCGTCTGGTGAGCTCACGAGCAAAGAAGCCGTGCCACTGCTTGCGCACTCTTTGCGAGAACGAGCGTTGCCTCAGGCCTTCAATGTAGTCACTGGCCATGATCCTCTCTGCGGCGCTCCGAAACGAATCGGCATCGGTTGACCTAATTACATCAATCCAAACGGGGTCGGCAGCCAATCCATTGATCAACTTCTCCAAACCAACCGAATCTGCCCGCAGCAAATTCACACTAGTTATTGCAAAAACGTCCTTGTACACTTCTTGATTGAATCTTGCGCGTAGCTCATCGATTCTCCGATCAGCGAGCCATGATCCAATTTGCTCACTAAGCGTAACCGCCTCCTTGCTATCAACAATCTTGATTAGTTCCTGCTCCGCGAAATCACGCGCCTTGATTGAAGCAAATATACTCCATCCCCAGTATCCACAAAATATAGCGACCGACAACGTGAAGACGTATTGTCTTTAGAAGATTTGGTGTCCAAATGGCTGTCTTCATTTGGCAAGATAGCCCCCCACTCCTTGCACGGTATAGGACGTTAAGGTAGCAGGTGGCAACGTAGGGCTGCGCTAGGCCTTCTTCTTTGCTGGCTTCGGCTTGAGCGTCTTGGCGTAGGCGAGGCTCTTCGACAGCCAGCCGGAAAGCTCTTTGGTGTCGTGCAGGAGATCCTCCGGCACCCCGACATATTCGCGCGGCGGCGGCCAGGGCCCGGAATCGAACGGCTTGTCGTACTTCGCCATGTATGCGGCGAAATCTTCCTTGCCGAGGCGGATGCCGAGTTCCCCGGTCCGCTTAGCGAGCATGGAATACATGTTGCCGTTCACCGCCGTGTAGGGCGCGCCGAAATTCTCCTTGATCTCGACGCCGGGCGTCGCCCGGGCGGCACGGAGATAGGCGTCGACCGTTTCCTTCGGCAGATCAGGCAGTTTCTCCGATTTCGCCATGTTCATGCCCCCCGGTTGCCACCTGCAGTAGCACGGGCGGGATCAGGGCAGAATCACAAGCTCGTTGGGCGCGATGACGTTGAGGCTCCGTCGGGCCAGTTCGTCGACCATGTCGGGATCGATGCCCTCCGGCCGGATCAGCGCCGCGCGCGCCTCAAGGGCGGCCGACTCGGCGCGAAGCTCTTGAAGTTCTTCGGTCAGCGCCTGTTCCTGAACCTTGAACTCGGCCTGCGCCCTGAGGCCATAGGTGCCAGACAGGGCATGAAAGCCGAAATAGCCCAGATAGGCGGCAACCAGCGCCGGCATCAGGAGCCGGCGAAAGGGCGACGGAGAAATGGGACGGGCGGACATTCTGTGGCCGGATTCGAAACGTGCCGGCCATCCTGACGGACTATGCTTAATCGAAGGCTAAGCCGTCGCCCCGAATTGCCTTAATGGCTGACCGATCAGCACGGAACGCGCCGCGTAATGCGCCGCCGGGCCAAGCTCCTCCTCGATGCGCAGGAGCCGGTTGTATTTCGCCAGCCGCTCGGAGCGCGACAGCGAGCCGGTCTTGATCTGCCCGCAATTCGTCGCGACCGCGAGGTCGGCAATGGTGGTGTCCTCGGTTTCGCCCGAGCGATGCGAGACGACCGCGGTGTAGCTTGAACGCTGCGCCAACTGTATCGCGTCGAGCGTTTCCGTCAGCGTCCCGATCTGGTTGACCTTGATCAGGATCGAGTTGCCGACGCCGCGCGCAATGCCGTCGCTGAGGCGTTCGGTGTTCGTCACGAAGAGGTCGTCGCCGACGAGCTGGCAACGATCGCCGACCGCCTCGGTCAGCGCCTTCCAGCCGTCCCAGTCGTCCTCGCCCATGCCGTCCTCGATCGAGACGATCGGATAGCTGTCGACGAGCTTGGTGAGATAGGCGACCTGGGCATCGACATCGCGGTCGGTGCCCTCGCCGGCATATTTGTAGACGCCGTCCTTGATGAACTCGGTCGCCGCGCAATCGAGAGCAAGGTAGGCGTCCTCGCCGGGGCGATAGCCGGCCGCCTCGATCGCCCCCAGCGCATAGTCGAGCGCCTGCTCCGCCGAGGCGAGGTTGGGCGCGAAACCGCCCTCGTCGCCGACGGCGGTCGTATGGCCGGCATCGTTGAGCGCCTTCTTCAGCGCATGGAAGATCTCGGAGCCCATACGGAGCGCTTCGGCGAAGGTCGGCGCCCCAACCGGCATCACCATGAACTCCTGGAAGTCGATCGGATTGTCGGCATGCGCGCCGCCATTGACGATGTTCATCATCGGCACCGGCAGCGTCCGGCCGTTCGGACCGCCGAGATAGCGGTAGAGCGGCGCGCCGGCCGCGGTCGCAGCGGCCTTCGCCATCGCCAGCGAGACCCCGAGGATGGCGTTGGCGCCGAGCCGCCCCTTGTTCGGCGAGCCGTCCATAGCGATCAGGATTTCGTCGATGGCCGCCTGATCTTCGGCGTCCATGCCGCCGATCGCGTCGAAGATCTCGGTGTTGACCGAATCGACCGCCTTAGTGACGCCGAGGCCACTATAGCGCTGCTTGTCGCCGTCGCGGAGTTCGACCGCCTCATAGGCGCCCGTCGACGCCCCGGACGGGACCGACGCCCGGCCGAGAGAGCCGTCCTCCAGCGCGACATCCACCTCGACGGTCGGGTTGCCGCGGCTGTCGAGAATCTCACGCGCCATAATGTCGACAATCGCGGTCATGACGGTCCTCGTTTCTTGGGAATCTGGCCGCCCTTGCTGTAGGGCTTGGCGGCTTCTAACCGAGATCGGTCCTGCTTGGGAGGGGGGAAGCTCCTCTTCCTGCGCATGACTGGGCTGCCCCAGGCACACGAATGTCCGAACTGATCGTCACCAATGGCGATGCCGCCGCCGATCTCCTGGCCGCCGCGGGCGTGCGCAGCAAGATCATGCCGTGGCGCGACGTCCTCCACGAGGGACCGATCGTTCCAGCGCCGAGCCTGGCCGCGCTGTCCAACCGACGTGCCGCCTATCTCTCGGAGCGGTTCGGCATCCCCTATGCCGATGCGCGGGCCGATCTGTTGATGCGCGACGCCGTGATTCTCGCTCACGGAATGTTCGATACGATCACGATGTGGCTCGAGCATGACCTT
>CAZSXA010000019.1:0-21302 GCA_964611195.1 uncultured Bauldia sp. | reverse complement strand
CACCGCATCGACCACCGTCGGCGCCAGTGCGTCGTCGGAGGCCGCCTCGCGGAGCAATATGGCGGAGGCGAACCTTGACCGGCGTCATAGTGGCCGTGCCGTTCGGCAGGACCGCCTCGACAATCTGTGATTGCAATGACGACCGGCGCCGAAACGACGCTACCATGATGTCGGTCTAGCGAAGCCTCGGCGCCTTGGCGTTGCCGATCCTGCGGCCGAGCGCGAAGGCCTGCTTCTGGAGCTTCGCCCGCCGCCCGCCGATCTCGACGTTGGAGACGAAACGCGCCGCCGCCGTCTTTCCGCCTTTCACCAACCGGCCGCGAAGAATGGCGAGGTCGTGGTCCTTGCCGAGAAGTTCCTCGGCTTCATGGGCGCGCTTGCGCAACTTTCGAGCGTCTCGCACCTGGCCGTTGCCGAACGAGGTAAGATGGACGATGTCCTTCAGTGCCTTCCGCCATTCGTGGAGGTCGGCCGTCTTGCCCGACCGCGCGGCCTTCCGCTGCAAGCCGCGCGACCGCCGATGCGCATCGGCAAGCGCCTGGTTGAACAGCTTCCGGCCCCGGACAATCGGGAGATAGCCGACGAGCGCACGGGCGGCGGCGATCCGCTCGAGCGCCTGGGCGATGGCCTCGGCTTCGCGTTGGTCCGGCTTCGGCTGTGCTACTGCCTGCGTGAGCACCGCCCCGCCGGCTGCATCGAGATCGCGTGCAAGATCGGCGGCGGCAGCGGCGAGTGCATGGGCCTCGCGCAGTGCGGCGAGGTGGCGTCCGGCGTCGCGGAGATCGACCCGAATCTGACTGGCGAGCTCCGGCACGACCGGCTCGAAAGTCCGCACAAGCGACCGATCGCGTTTCAGCTTGCGCCGGACCTGATGGACACGCCGTTCCAGCGGCAGATCCTCCGCCGCGAGCATGGCATGCGCCTCGTCGAGATCTTCCGCCAACGCCGCACGCATCGAGGCGCCGACGCCATGCTTCTTCACAAGCCGAAAAGCCAAGCGAACCCCCGTCCGTTGCGGCATTTGCGACAGTTTCATAACAGGAATCAAGCAAGCTTGTGGATAATGTGACAGGACCTCCGGCGATTCCTTGACAGAGCGAACGGCGACGATTCGGAGGGGCAGCGACAACCGGCTGAACTTGGCCGAGCAATCCTCGCCTGGTTCGATCGACCGTCACCTCGAGCGGCTCGGCGAGACACCCAATCAAGCGGTCCCGCACCGGGCGCACCGAGACGCCGGCGCGACTCTTCACACAAATGCCAACGATCGGTCACGCAAGCGTCGGAACGGCGTCACCGCTTCCCGCCTAGCCTTCGAGGTCGGCCCCGTTCGGCGGGCCATCCCCTTCTGGAGGCAACAATGATCCGACTTATCAAAGGCGCGGCGAAGCTGGCGGTCGCCGCGGCTGTCGCTGCCGTGACGGTGGTCAGCACAGCCCATGCGCAGGACACCAGCGTTCAGCTTGGCCCGCGGCCCTTCTTTCTCATCCAGAACATGGATGACGGCGAACTGAAGGACACTCTGGAGGCCTGTCAGGGCGGCCCATTCGCCCCCACCAATTTCTCGATCGGCCACCGTGGTGCTCCGCTTCAGTTCCCCGAGCACACGCGGGAGTCCTACGAGGCTGCAGCGCGGATGGGCGCCGGCATTCTCGAGTGCGACGTCACCTTCACCGCCGACCGTCAGCTCGTCTGCCGCCATTCGCAGTGCGATCTCCACACGACCACCGACATCCTCGCCATTCCGGAGCTGGCGGCGAAGTGCTCGCAGCCCTTCCAGCCGGCCGATCCGGACGCGGGCACCCCGGCGACTGCGATGTGCTGCACGTCCGACATCACGCTCGACGAGTTCCGCATGCTCACCGGCAAGATGGACGCTGCCAATCCGAATGCGACGACCGTCGAAGAGTACCTGGACGGCACCGCCAACTTCCGGACCGATCTCTACGCGCTCGCCGGCGGCACGCTGATGACCCACGCTGAGTCGATTGCGTTGTTCGATCAGCTCGGCGCCGACTTCACGCCGGAGCTGAAGGAGCCCAGCGTCGAGATGCCGTTTGAGGGCGAGTACACCCAGGAAATGTACGCCCAGCAGCTGATCGACGAGTACATCGCCGCGGGTATCGATCCGTCGCGCGTTTGGCCGCAATCCTTCAACATTGGCGACGTTCTCTACTGGATCGAGAACGCTCCGGAGTTCGGCACCCAGGCCGTCTATCTCGACGACCGCTACGAGCGTCCGGGCTACGAAGGCTTCGACTTCATGGACCCGGCGACCTTCACGCCGACCATGGACGAGCTTGTCGCTGATGGCGTCGAAATAATCGCCCCGCCGATGTGGATGCTGGTGATGGTCGAGGACGGCGAGATCGTCCCCTCGCCCTACACCGTCGCCGCCAAGGAGGCCGGGCTCGACATCATCACCTGGACGCTTGAGCGCTCCGGCCCGTTGTCGACCGGCGGCGGCTGGTACTACCAGTCGATTGCCGAAGTCACCGACAATGACGGTGACATGATGAACCTCCTTGACGTCCTCGCGCAGGATGTCGGCGTGCTCGGCGTCTTCGCCGACTGGCCGGCGACCGTCACCTACTACGCCAACTGCATGGACCTCTAGGCCCGGCAACCGCGTCGATCGTCACCGTCGGCGCGACGTTCTGGGGCGGCCGTTTCGGTCGCCCCTTTTCTGTGTCGAGCCGTGACGTTTGGTTTCTCCGCCGGACGCCCCTGTCCGCGTCAGCCGCCTGTCGGCGGCGGCGTGGCCCCCGCCGGTTCGGTGTCCTTTTCGATCAACTCCGCCCGCCGGCCCTCCGTCGCCTTGTCGATGACGACGCAGGCTACGAGGTCGCCAAGAACGTTCACCGACGTCCGGCTCATATCGAGAAGACGGTCGACGCCCAGAATGATGGCGATGCCCGCGGCCGGAATGCCGACGCTCGTAAGGATCGTTGCCAAGACGACGATGCCGACACCCGGCGTGCCGGGCGAGCCGATCGAGGAGCCGGTCGCCATCACCACGACGAGCGCGGCCCCGGCGAGGCCGAGTTCGACACCGAACACCTGCGCCAGGAACACCGTCGCGACGCCCTGATAGAGGGCGGTGCCGGCCATGTTGATGGTCGCTCCCAGCGGCACCACGAAACGCGTGACCGAGGTATGGACGCGAAGCCCCTTCTCCGCGGTGGTCATGGTCAGCGGCATGACCGCGGCCGATGACGAGGTCGAGAAGGCCAGCAGCATCGCGTCGCGACATTTCCTCAGGAACGCGCGCGGTGCCTGCCCGACCGCGGCGGCGATCGCGACGTAGATCGCCAGGAGTATGGCGAGGCCGAGGATGACTGTGAGGAGATAGGCACCGGTGCCGACAAGCGCCTGGAAGCCGATGCGCGCGGTGATCGACGCCATCAGCCCGAACACGGCGATCGGCGCGAACTGCAGCACGAAGCGAACGATCACCATCGACACCGCCTGGATCGAGGCGAGCAGTTCGAGGATCGCCGCCGACTCGCTGCGTTTCAGCCGCGTCAGCGCAACGCCGAAGATCACCGCCGCGATGACGATCTGCAACATGTTGCCGGAGACGAAGGTCGACAGCGGATCCTGCGGAAAGAGGCTGAGAAGCAACTCCGGCAGGTCGGCGAGCCCCGGCATCTCCACCGCCACCGCCGCCTCGGTATCCACCGATGGGTCGGACAGCGCGGCGGTGACGAGCCCGCCGTCGATCAGCCGACCCGGCCCGATGAGATGCGCAATGGCCAGCCCGATCACGGCCGCAACGAGCGTCGTGATCAGGAAGAACATCAACGTCATCGAACTCATCCGGCCGAAGCCTTCGCGGCGCTCGCCGCCCGCTATGCCGCGGATTACCGAGGCAACGACCAGCGGCACGACGACGAACTGAATCGCTACGAGGAAGAGCTGTCCCGGCAGGGCCAGCCAATTGCCGATGAGGAGCGAGGACCGCGTATCGACGAGGCTGACGCCGGGGCCGAGCAGGATGCCGACGAAGATGCCAAGCCCCATCCCTATCAGGACCTGCACCCACAGGCGCTGGCGCCGGAGCGGATTGAGCTGGCGGTTATGCCTTGGCAGCGAGCGCGGTAAAGCCATCGCGCTTCGCTTGTACTCAGATGTGACCGCCGGTCAAAGCATCAGCGAGCCGGCCGGGGTCGTCCGATACGGGAAGCGGAGGACAGCCAGCCCTTCCAACGGATCGCGCCTTACGCCATCCCTTGGGACGAAAGGCCGCGGTGATCTGTTGGCCGTGGCGGAGTGAGGTTCGCTCGTGGTCGAGTGGATTACCGATGTGCTGGCTTCGGCGGGACTTCTGGCGGTCGCGGCGCTGATGTTCGTCGAGAACGTCTTCCCGCCGATTCCGTCCGAACTCATCATGCCGTTTGCCGGCTTCACCGCCGCGCGCGGCGAGATGAACCTCGTCGGCGCGCTGTTGGCCGGCTCGGTCGGTTCGGTCGCCGGCGCCACATTATGGTACTGGGTCGGCGCCAGACTCGGGGCGCGGCGGCTGAAGGCCTGGTCAGGGCGCTATGGCCGCTGGTTTGCGATGTCGCCCGACGAGATCGATCGCGCCGTCGACTGGTTCCGCCGCCACGGCGGCATCGCCGTGTTGATCGGCCGCATGGTGCCCGGCGTCCGCACTTTCATTTCCATTCCCGCCGGCATCTCCGGAATGCCGCTTGTCCCGTTCCTCGCCTACACGCTCGTCGGCACGCTGGGCTGGACCGCCCTGCTTCTCGGCGCGGGTGTCGTGCTGGAGTCGCAGTACGACCGCGTTTCCACCTGGATAGAGCCGGTCTCGGTTGCCGTCCTTGCGCTGTTTGTTCTCTGGTATGTCTACCGGGTCGCAACCTTCAACCGACGCTAGCGGCCCAAAGCATTCAGGATGGGCAGCGCAACGTGAAACGCCCCGCAGGCCAAGGCCTTGCGGGGCGCCAATCACGTCAGGAAGCGTGCGCCTCAGGGGACGACGCCAACGCCGGCCTACATGCCGCCGCTGTCTTCAACGGCTTCCTCACCGGCCTGGGCTTCGTCGGCATCCATGGCCTCGTCGCCTTCCATGCCGTCATCGTCTTCCATCATGCCGTCGCCACCGTCGAGATAGACCTCGACCTGGCCACGGATCTCACCGCCCGGATTGGCCTCGGTGTGGATGTTCACATACCAAAGGCCGTTGGCGAGCTGCTCGAGTTGATCGTCGGTAAGCTCCGCCTCGCCCTCGATCGGGCTCATCAGCGCCTGCTCGACGTCATCATCTCCCTGGGTCAGGTCGAGCACGACGCCGGCATTTTCGTCCGGCCCCGCCGGCCCGTGGAAGTGCGCGCCGGTGACGTCGCCGGTGAGGTCGGAGTACTCGACCGTCCAACGAAGCGTCCCGGCCTGCGGATCAAACCTGATCCAGGCTGTACCGGTGCCGGCGACATCGACCGCAGGCACTTCATTGTCGCCGCTCAGATGCGCGACATGAGTCGCGCGGTCGGGCGTCACGAGCATCTCGTCGCCTTCCATCTGGGCGAAGGCGGTCGCCGAAGCGCCGACCATGAGAACGGCGCCAAGGCCGATTGCCGGATTGGTGAAACGTTTAAGCATGGAATTCCTCCATTCGCGTTTGCGCATCCCTCAACCCCGCTCCCTGCAAACACGTAGAAGCATTCGAGGTTCCATCGACCGCCCAACATCGAGCGCCTCCCGGTCACAGGTTCGCGAGCGCTCGCAACGGTTGACCATGACAGCAAGGCCATGCGTCAGTGAGGGCATGACAAGCTCTCTCTGCCGCCTCCGCGACCTCGGCCAATCCGTCTGGCTCGACGACATCGATCGTCCGATGTTGCTCGACGGCTCCCTCGCGACACTGATCGAGGATGACTGCATCGGCGGTCAGACCTCGAACCCGGTCATCTTCGAGCGCGCGCTCAAGACGTCCGACGCCTATGACGGCGACATCGCGACGATGGCTGCCGGCGGCGCCGGCCTTGAGACGATTTACGAGCGGCTGATCGAAGACGACATCCGCCGTGCGGCCGATCTGTTTGCCCCGCTTCACCAGGCGAGCGCGCGGCGCGACGGCTATGTCAGCCTCGAGGTCTCGCCGCACCTTGCCCGCGATACCGAGGGCACGATCGCCGAGGCGGTTCGACTGTGGACCGCCGTCGACCGCGCGAATGTGATGATCAAGGTGCCGGGCACCCGCGAGGGGCTCGACGCGATCCGCGCTCTGATCGCACGCGGCATCAACATAAACGTGACGCTGTTGTTCGATCCGATCCGCTACCGCGAAGTCACCGAAGCCTTCGTCGCCGGGCTCGAGGACCGCATCTCTGGGGGCGCGGCCACCGGACCGCACCCGCACTCGGTGGCGAGCTTCTTCCTGAGCCGCATCGACTCGATGGTCGATCCGGCGCTCGACGCGCGCGCAGATGACGACGCCAAGGCGCTTCGCGGCGAGACGGCCATTGCTCTGGCCCGCATCGCCTATCGGCATTTCGCCGAGATGATCGAGACGCCGCGCTGGAAGGCGCTCGCCGAGCAGGGCGCAGCGCCGCAGCGTCTGCTGTGGGCCTCGACCGGCACCAAGGACAAGGCCTACTCCGACGTCAAATATGTCGAACCGCTGGTCGCTGCCGACACAGTCAACACGATGCCGCGCGAGACCCTTGCTGCGTTCCGCGAGCACGGCACGGCCGAGCTCACGCTGACCGGCGTCAGCGCCGGCCCGGACCTTGCCGAAGTTGCGGCGAAACTCGCCGCGAGCGGCGTCGATCTTCCCGGTGTTCTCGCCCGCCTCGAAGAGGAGGGCATCGAGAAGTTCAACACGGCGTTCGACAATCTGCACAAGTCACTTGCGGCGAAGGTCGCAGCTGTCGCCTGACCTCAGCGCAGATAGGCGTCGGTGGTGTAGCGGCGCATCATCCGCTGGCTGTTGAAGCGTGAGCCGACCTTCGAAATGGATTGCTTCATCGTCCACAGCCACCGCTCCGGATCGTTGCGGTAGAGCGGCAGGATCTTGTTCTCCAGCTTGTCGTAAAGGCTGGCGGCGTGGTCTGCATCGGAACCGGGTTTCGTGTCGCCGATCGACCACCCTGTAACGTCCTCGATCCACGCCTCGACCCACCAGCCGTCGAGGACGGAGAAGTTGAGCGTGCCGTTGAGCGCCGCCTTCATGCCCGACGTGCCGGACGCCTCCATCGGAGGACGCGGCGTGTTCAGCCAGATATCGGCGCCGGCGACGAGGGCGCCGGCAATCTTCATGTCGTAGTTCTGCAGGAATGCCGACGGGATGACGTTCGCGAGCCTGTCGCCGGCGACAACGATCGACGAGATGATCTTCTTGCCGTCGGCATCGGCGGGATGCGCCTTGCCCGCCCAGACGATCTGGAAGGGCTGCTCGCCCGCGATCGCCTTTAGCCGCTCGATGTCGGAGAGAATGAGTGCCGGCCGCTTGTAGCCGGTCATCCGCCGCGCGAACCCGATGATCGGCAATTCGGGATCGAGGGCGACGCCGGTCGCCTGCTTCACCAGCGTGACCAGCTGGTCCTTGGCCGCCCGTTTGGCGTCGGCGAGAGGCTGATCGTCGATCTGATCGGCGGCGACAAGGGCGTCCGGTTCGGAACGCCAGTCCGGCATCTCGTGCTCGAACAACTCCGCCATCGCCGGATGCGCCCAGGTGCCGGCATGAATGCCGTTGGTGATGGCGTCGACCGAATAGCCCGGGAACATCTGCCGCGTGGTGCTGGCGTGGCTGCGCGCCACGCCGTTGACGAAACCCGAAAGATTGAAGGCAAGCCGTGTGAGGTTGCAGTCGTCCTCGCCGGCATGGCGCTTCAGCTCGGCCAGGTCGATGAACCCGTCGAGCACCGATTGCACCAGCGTGTAGGGGAAGCGATCATGTCCTGCCTCCACCGGGGTATGCGTCGTGAAGATGCAGCGATCGAGCACGCGATCCTCGTCGAACAATGGCGCGCCGTCGCGGTGATGATTGGCAGCCCGGGGGAACCGTCTCAGCAACTCGACCGACAGCAGCGCCGCGTGCCCCTCATTCAGGTGGTAGGTGCCGATCTCGAATCCTAGCGCCCGCAGCATCCGCGTGCCGCCGATGCCGAGGATCGCTTCCTGCATGAGCCGGTAGCGGGCATCCCCGCCATAGAGGCTGTCGGTAAGCGAGCGGTCGATCGGATCGTTCTGCTCGAGGTCGGTGTCCAGCAGCACAACCGGCACAGTGTTTCCGGCTGGGCTGGAACAAACATAGAGCCACGGGCGTATCCATACACGGCGGTTCTCGAGGTGGATCGCGACCATCGCGTCCAGCGGCCGGCACCAGCGCTCGGGCTCCCACGGGTCGACGCCGTCGACCTGCTTGCCCTTGTCGAGGGACTGTCGGTTGTAGCCCTTGTGAGAGATCAAAGAGACGAAGACGATCGGGAGAGTGAGATCGGCCGCCGACCGCGCGGTATCTCCGGCAAGCACGCCGAGACCGCCGGAATAGGTGTGCATGTCGACGTCGAGCGCAATCTCCATTGTGAAGTAGGCAATGTCGATCCGCCGCAGCCAGGGGCCGAGATGTGGGTCCATGTCAAAGTCCGCCCGTTCTTTGTGCGCTACGACCGCCGTAATGTCGGCACGCCGTTTGCGTTACAGGTTTGACACCGCGCTCCGATAGCACCGCATACGGCCTAGACCGCCGATTTCGCAGAATGATGAACGCTCCATAGCGAGGTGCAAGAAGATGGCCATTTCCGACGACGATCTTGCCGCAGTCGACGCCTTCTGGCGCGCCGCCAACTACCTCTCCGTCGGGCAGATTTACCTGATGGACAACCCGATGCTTAAACGGCCGCTGGAAGCCGGCGACATCAAGCCACGCCTTCTCGGTCACTGGGGAACGACGCCGGGACTGAACTTCCTTTACGCGCACCTCAATCGCATCATCCGCGACCGCGACCTCGACATGATCTTCATCACAGGGCCGGGCCATGGCGGACCGGCTATGGTTGCCTCGACCTATCTCGAAGGCAGCTATTCCGAGCTGTTTCCGCATGTCACCCGCGACGAACCGGGGATGCAGAAACTCTTCAAGCAGTTCTCCTTCCCCGGCGGCATTCCGAGCCACACCGCTCCCGAGACGCCCGGTTCGATCCACGAAGGCGGCGAACTCGGCTACTCGCTCTCGCACGCTTTCGGCGCCGCATTTGACAACCCGGACCTGACGGTCGCCTGCATCGTCGGCGACGGCGAGGCCGAGACCGGCCCCCTTGCGACGGCGTGGCACTCGAACAAGTTCCTCAATCCGGCGAGCGACGGGGCGGTGCTGCCGATCCTCCACCTCAACGGCTACAAGATCGCCAACCCGACGGTGCTCGCCCGCATCGGCAACAGCGAACTCGAGGCGCTGATGCGCGGCTACGGCTACAAGCCGCATTTCGTTGAGAGCGACGATCCGGCGATCGCCCATCGGGACCTTGCCGCGATGTTCGATCATGTCTTCGACGACCTCGAACGGATCAAGCGCGACGCCGGTGCGGCCGCATCGGCCGAGCGGCCGCAATGGCCGATGATCGTCTTCCGCAGCCCGAAGGGGTGGACCGGCCCGGAAGAGGTGGACGGCTTGCCCACCGAAGGCACCTGGCGCTCGCATCAGGTGCCGCTCGCCGGCGTCCGCGACAATGCCGAGCACCTCGAAATCCTCGAGGAATGGCTCAGATCCTATCGGGCCGAGGAGCTCTTCGACGACAACGGCACCGTCCGGCCGGAGGTGTTGAAGGCCGTTCCTTCGGGCGATCGGCGCATGGGCGCCAACCCTCACGCCAATGGCGGCCGACTGGTGAAGGATCTGAAGCGCCCGGACTACCGCGATCATCGCGTTCACATCCCGGCACCTGGCGCTGTCGACGACGAGGCGACCCGTGTTCTAGGCCGGTATCTCCGCGACGTCATGAAGCTCAATAGCGACGACCGGAACTTTCGGGTCATGGCGCCTGACGAGGCGAAATCGAACCGCCTGGGCGCACTGTTCGAAGTCACCAAACGCACCTGGCTTGCCGAGACGCTCCCGACGGATGAAGACCTCGCGCCCGATGGCCGTGTGATGGAGATCCTCTCCGAGCACACCTGCCAGGGCTGGCTCGAAGGCTATGTGCTCACCGGTCGCCACGGCCTGTTCTCGACCTATGAGGCGTTCGTTCACATCATCGATTCAATGTTCAACCAGCACGCCAAGTGGCTGCACTCATGCTCCGACATCCCGTGGCGTGAACCGATCCCGTCGATCAACTATCTCCTGACGTCCCATGCCTGGCGGCAGGACCACAACGGCATCAGCCATCAGGACCCCGGTTTCATCGACCACGTCGTCAACAAGAAGCCGGACTTTGTGCGCGTCTATCTGCCGCCGGACGCCAACACATTGTTGGTGACGATGGACCAATGCCTCCAGACAAGGAACCTCGTGAACGTCGTCGTCGCAGGGAAACAGCCCGACCCGCAATGGCTCACGATCGAGGAGGCCGAGAAGCATTGCGAGGCCGGTATCGGCATCTGGAACTGGGCCTCGAACGATCATCATGGCCTGCCGGACGTCGTACTGGCGGCTGCCGGAGACGTGCCGACGATGGAGATGCTGGCGGCGATCTCGATCCTCCGCGAACACCTGCCCGATCTTCGCATCCGCTTTGTCAATGTCGTCGATCTGATGAAGCTGCAGCCGGAGAGCGAGCATCCGCATGGGCTCTCCGACGAGACGTTCGATGCGCTCTTCACCACCGACCGCCAGATTCTCTTCGCCTATCACGGTTATCCCTGGCTCATTCACCGGCTGACCTATCGCCGCAACGGCCACAGGAATCTCCATGTCCGCGGCTACAAGGAGGAAGGCACGACGACGACGCCGTTCGACATGGTCGTCGTCAACGATGTCGACCGCTTCCACCTCGTGCTCGATGTCATCCAGCGCGTCCCGGGACTTGCCGAGCGCGCTGTCGACCTCCGCGCTCTGATGGAAGAGAAGCTCGCCGCCCATGCGGCCTATGTCGTCGAAGAGGGCCAGGACCTTCCCGAAATCCGCAACTGGCGCTGGCCGTCGGAGTTGAATGGCTGAGGGCGAAACCCCGGAGATCATTCTTGCCGTCAACGCCGGCTCGTCGACGGTCAAGCTCGACCTCTTCACGGTCGGCGAGGCAGACATCGAGCGGACGGGACATCGCACGCTCGAAATCGCCAATGCGAGCGCCGAGGATCTCCGTGGCTTCGTCGGAACGGCTGCGGCGCCGCCCGGCGCGGTCGTCCATCGCATTGTCCATGGTGGCCGCGATCTGACGGGGCCGAGTGTGGCCGAGGGCAAGGCGGTTGCCGCGATCGAGCGCGCAACGCCGCTGGCACCGCTGCACAATCCGCGCGGCCGGGAGTGGCTGGGCATCGCCCGCGAGGCGATGCCCGACGCCACGCAAATCGTCGTTCCCGATACCGGCTTCTTCGCGGACTTGCCGCCGGAGGCGTCACGTTATGCGCTACCGCGGGCGTTCTCGGACGAGCTCGGAATCCGGCGCTACGGCTTTCACGGCATCGCCCATCAGTCGATGCTGCGCAGCTGGGCCAGCGAGCTGCAGCGCGGCGGCCTCGGGACGCGGGTGATCACCATCCAGCTCGGCTCCGGCTGCTCGGTCGCGGCGTGCCGCGACGGCATCCCGATCGACACCTCGATGGGCTTCACCCCGCTCGAGGGCCTTGTCATGGCCACGCGAAGCGGTGACGTTGACCCCGGCATCATCATCCATCTGATGCGCGAGCGCGGCATGTCCGCCGATGATCTCGACCGCCTGCTCAACAAGGAGTCAGGGCTCCTTGGTCTCGCCGGTAGCGGCGACATGCGCGAGCTGTTCGCCGCCGATACCACTGAGGCGGACGAGGCGATCGAGATCTTTTGCTATCGCGTCGCGAAGTATCTGGGCGCCTATCTCGGTGCGCTCGGCGGCGTCGACGCGATCCTGTTCGGCGGCGGCATCGGCGAGCACTCCGCGGCGATCCGCGCGCGCATCCTTAGCCGGTTTGCATGGGCCGGCATCAGGTTCGATAGCACGGCCAACCGGGCCGCCGACGAGCAGCCGGGCGCCTTCCACGACCGCGATAGCACGGCGGAGCTTCACGTCATCGCCGTCGACGAAGCGGCCGAGATGGTACGCCTGGCGCTACCGCTCTTCGGCTAGCGCACGCGCCGCCTCACGTTCCTTCTTGCTTCGCGTCAGCTTGTAGAGGAGGTGCCTCGCCTCTTCATTGGTACCGTTGAGCGCCACCGCACGCTCGGTCGCGTTGCGCGACTTTGCCTTGTCGAACTTCTTGTAGGCGCGAGCCAGCGTGAGCTGCGCGAGGAAGTGATCAGGGTGACGCTCGACGGTCTCGGCGAGCAACGTCGCCGCCTCCTCGAATGCGCCCACCTGCACCAGGACTTCGCCAACGGCCGCCTCCTCGTCGGCCGACCAGGGCGGCGACAAGTCGATGGATCGATCCGCAAGAAAGCGCCCCAGTCGCTCCGAGGAGGCCACAAGGGCCCTGCGCTCGAACGCCATTTTCGCCGCCGGCAGGAGGGCGTTCCGATGCATGAAGTCGAAGGTCCGGACATACGCCGCCTCCACCGAGTCTGAACCACTCTCGGCGATCTGCTGCCTTGCCCGCTCCCGCCCGACGCGCTCCCGCCCAAACGGATTCCCAAGGCCACCGGCACCCTCGCGTTGCATCACCTCGGCGATCCAGCTGTCGAGCGGATTGGCTGCCGCGACATCGTCGCGCGTGAGGCCGTCAAGGTCGGGCGTTTCGGGATAGACGCGGTGGCGTTCCGACATGGGCGGCACGCCGAGCAGCGCGAACAGCTCCGATCCCTGATGGTCGAGCGACCCGGTCCACAGCACGTAGTCGAGATTGGCAAGGACCTCTGCGAGTGCCGCCTCGTCTCGCACCTCGGATTCGGTGAAGCGCCCGAACGAGGAGAACAGCGCCGCCGCGGCGCTGTCGGTCCGCGTCGCCTCGAAGAACGCGCGCGCCGAGTTCTTGTGATGGGTCGAGCGGTCGCGTCGCAGATAATGCTTGTAGCGGCTGACGAAGCGCTCGAACGGATCACGGACGATAGTGAACAGGCGGAGGCGCTCTTCCGGGAAGACGAAGGCGTCCTCGAGCTTCAGGACATGTCCGAAGAGGAGGCGGATCCGCGCGACACGCTCCGGCGGGTACTCGGCGAAGAGCGGGTCGCCGCGCATCACGCGCGTTGCATTGGCAAGCGCACCGCTGACCGAGTAGCCGACGCCGTCGCCGAGCATCGCCGCTGCATGCGCCTGGACACTGGTGCCCCCGGTCTTGTCGATGTGAAGACCGGCCAGGATCGGTCCATCGACGCCGACGCTCATGCCAACCTCGCGAGCAACGCGTTGATCTCGCCGGCAATGTGTTCGGGCGACGAGCGGGCACGCACCGACCGCATCACCTCGATGCCCTCATCCCATTCCGGACCGCCGAATCCTTCCCGCACCTTCGCGACCATTTCTCTCACATCTTCCAGCGAGTCGTCGGCAAGAACGTAAGGATAGTCGGCTCCGAGGTAATAGCGCACATCGCCTTCATCGAGCGGAACGATGATGTTGGCGCCGGTGCGAGCCGCGGTGAAGCCCTTGGTGAAGGGCTTGAAGACATCGCCGGGCCGTTCTCGCCGCACGGCGTAGTGCACATTGTAGTCGGCGAGGCGGTCGATCCAGGTGCGATCACGTACGGTGACATTGTTGGTCTGGAAGAAGTCGACGTCTCCCTCCAGCGCCTCCATATGGCGGGCATTCACCAATTCGCCGAAGTAACCGATACGCGCTCCGTCGCCCGGCAGCACCGGCGATCCGATCGCAGGATCGGCATGATGCGTGATCAGATGAATTGCCCGGTCATCGATCGTCTTCAGATAGTGCGCATACTGCGTGATCGAAGCGGCGACATAGACGTCGACGTGCTCGTGCAGCTTCCCGCGCGCCGGGTGGTCGACATTGTCGACGCATATGATGTTGCCCCGCGCCTTCATCGCGGCGAGTTCGTCCGGCCCGGCATGGCGCAGGAAGCTGCGCGTCAACACCATCACCGCGTCGCCGATGGCAGCGGCCTGCTCGGCCTCGACATAGGCGACCCGCCAAGGCTCGGACACCGACTGTGAGGCGAGCGCCGCCAGTTGCTGTCCGCGCATCATCGTCGCGGTTTGTACATCGCCGTCACGATAGACGAACGCGAGCGTCCGGCTTGCCCCGACCGGTCTCCGCGACGACCCGCCCGGATGCTTCGGTCCGGCAGGACTTGCGACAAACGCGCCGCGACGCTCCATCTCCAGCGGCGTCGCCAGATGAGGCAACTTCACGTAGAAGTCGTTGAAGCCGCATGTGCCCAGCCGCTCCGGCAGCGTCTGCGGTCGTAGTCCGGTCTTCCACATCAGATAGGCAAGCGGCGGCTGATCGCGCCCATTGGTCTTTCTAACCTCGTCCCACCAGGCGTCCATGAGTGCAGCGACGTCCGCGTCACGGTGGTCCCGCCACAGAAACGTCGCCTCGACCAGACCCTGCCCGTTCGGCATGCCCTCGCCACGAAGGCGCTCATAGAGCGCCACCATCGTCAGCGGAGGGTGGCGAAGATGCGCAAGGATTGCCTCGATTTCATTGTAGGCGTCGGAACGTTCGGGATGCGGCCAGGCAACGAACGACCTGCCCGCGAGCCAGCGGCGAACGAACAGGCCGAGATCGCCAACAAGGAGAACATTCGCATCGACATAGATCGATGCGGCGTACTCGGTCAGATGACGATGCGGGCGAGTTTTGAAGTCCCGCGAGGCAAGTGCGGGGCCGCCGCTGTCGGCGTCGACGATCCTGACCTGCCATCCGTCGCAGTCCAAGGGGCGGTCGGAGAAGCAGATGAAGTCAATGCCGGGGGAACTGTAGGTGGGTGGGACCAGGCGGTCGTAGCCGCCGAACAGCGCTGTGTAGACGCACATACGGGCCGGGACGGTGCCATTGTCGGTCAGGCGGTTTGGTGAAGCCTCCTCGAAGACCGCGTTGCCATCAAGCGGTCGCAGATAGCGCAGTCGCTGATGATGCCCGAAGTGCTCCGACCCCCTTTCGGCCAACTGCCAGAATGCAGACCAGTGTCTTCGGGCCTCGTCGAAGCGGCCGAGCCGCAGCAGCGCGATTCCCTCAGCAGCAAGGAACAGCTGCCTGTCGCCGCGCTGCGACCGAACTCGACCCATCAACTCGATCGCCAGTTCGCACTCGCCTCCTTCGATGAGTGACGCGGCCGCGCGCGCCACAAGCTGGTCGGATTGGCGCGCAAACTCCATGCCGTGACGCTCGATTACCGCCCGCCAGCGTGTTGCTGCGGTCGGCCAGTCGAACCGAAGCATAGCGACACGGGCGTGCTCGACGGCGAGTGATTGGTCCTCGGGGTAGAGTTCGCATCCGCGGAAGCTGACGCTCTCTGCCAATCCGTTGTCGCCGGCCTTGGTCGCCGAAACGCTCGCATCCACCCAGGCGGCTGGCGGCAGCCGCCCTCCGAAACGTTCGATCAGACTGCCCCATCGAGCGACCGCATCGGCCCAGTCCTGCTCGCTCATTGCGATTCGGGCATACTCGACGGCGAGACTCGGCTCATCGGGACGCGCCGCGATGCCGTACTGGATCGTTTCCTCCGCCAGAGCCGACTCGCCGAGGCGGCGGCGAGCGCCGGCCAATAATCGAAAGACCGCCGTCGGCGCTTCGTCGCCATGGCGTTCAATGACCGGCCGCAGAAGCGTGGCGACTTCCGTCCACTGGTCGCGCTCAGCGACTTCCTCGGCCATCTCCAGAACGGTTTCGATCGGGATCGGCAAGTGTGGATCGGCCAGCGCCGCCTTCGCGTCGCGGCGATCGCGCAATCTGAAGATTGCGCTTTCCTCCTGCGCCAGTGCGGGGTCCTCGGGAAAGAGTGCAATTCCGGCTTCCACCGCCGCAACGGCAGCATCGATGTCGCCAGCGCGCCGGCTCGCGCGGGCAAGGCCGAGATAAGCGGGCGCTGCCGGCTCGTTCGCGCCGAGCTCGACCGCCTCAGCCCATCGCCGCGCGGCCTCGGACCAATTCTCCTGCCCCACGGCAAGTTGGGCGGCCGCGATGGCAAGACCGATATGGGCGGGATGAACCGCTCGGCCACGGGCATTGGCTGCCTCCGCGGCGCCGAAATCTCCCTGCTGACGGTGTAGCTTGGACAGCTTGAGAAACACGATCGGGGGAGCCGCGCCGTCCGACTCCGCCACCAGGTCTTCTAGGATCGCCAACGCGGCCGAGACATCCCCGGCCTTGCCGAGTTTATCCGCTTCGCCGAGCCGTTCCTTGATTCTCGCCTTGCCCTTTGCCGCGCCGCCAGACGCGGCTGGAGGGGGTGGCACACGCTCGGTCATGGACCTCCGCACCGTCGATCGTGGCTGAGCAACGCACCGCCCGCGTCGGCCACCCGTCGGTGATAACGCGTCGCGGGACGCAGATGAAGGCACCCCCGAGACGCGTGTCGCCCAAGCTCACAAGCCGCGATACGTGCGGTACCATGCAACGAACCGGGTCACGCCCTCATCCAGGGGAGTCAGCGGGGGCTCCCCGAAACGGGTCACGAGCCGAGTGATATCGGCGTGCGTGGCGATCATGTCCGCCGGCGAACGCTCGATGAGCTCCTTGCGGGCGGACTTGCCGACCGCCCGCTCCACTGCCGCAACCAGGTCGAGCAGCCGAACCGGCTTGCCGCTGGCGATATTGAAGACTTCGAACGGCGCGAACGCCGTTGCAGGATCTGGGGCGCTCGCCTGCCAGTCCTGGTCGGCCATCGCGATGCCGTCGACCACCTTGAGGACGCTCGCGACGGCGTCGTCGATGAAGGTGAAGTCGCGTTCATGCACACCGTGATTGGAGAGGCTGATGGCGTCGCCCTCGATGATCGCGCGGGTGAACTCGAACAACGCCATGTCCGGCCGGCCCCATGGGCCGTAGACCGTGAAGAGCCGCAGCGCCGTGGCCGGAAGCCCGTAAAGATGAGCGTAGCTGTGCGCCATCAACTCGTTGGCCCGCTTCGTGGCAGCGTAGAGTTGGATCGGATGAACCGCGGCCTGATGCTCGCTATAAGGCATCGCCTCGCTGCCACCGTAGACGCTGCTTGAGGACGCAAACACAAGGTGGGGTGTAGCCGCCAAGCGGCACGCGTCGAGAAGATTGGCGAAGCCGACGAGATTGCTGGTGACATATGCCTCCGGGCGCTCGAGCGAGTAGCGGACGCCGGCCTGCGCGGCGAAGTGAACGACGCGGTCAAACGGCCCCTCGGCAAACGCGGCTTCGACCGCATCCCGATCCGCAAGATCGGCGCGGATGAAACGGAACCTCGCACCGGCCCGGCCCGCCAGCCGTTCGAGCTCGGCGAGACGCGCTCGCTTCAGCGCCGGATCGTAGTAGTCGGTGAGGCTGTCGAGGCCGACGACTTCGTCCCCGCGACTGAGCAACGCCGCAGCGACGTGGAACCCGATGAAACCCGCAGCGCCCGTGACGAGAACATGCACTGTCGGATTGCCTCCACTCCGGCCGCCGGAACGCCTTGCCGCCCGAAGCAGGCTATCCTAGGACGACATCCGATGCGAACTGGTCCGACGGCGCATGAGGGAGCATTGTGTGAAGGATCGGGCATGTGAGACGTGCGCTTGTCAGCCATGATCACAAGCTGATCGTCAGTTGGATTCCGAAGGTTGCCTGTCAGACTTTGCTCGCCTGGTTCGTCTTCGGTCTCCTGGGCCACGATCCCAAAGCGTACGCGACGAGCCGCGACTTCAACCATTGGGTTCGACGCAACGGATACGTCTTTGCGGACAGAAAGCTGCTGAAGCTGCCGGCCGGGTACCACACCGTCGTCTTGTGCCGCGACCCGATGGCGCGATCGATCAGCGCCTTTGCCAACAAGTTCGTTCTTGGCGGCAGTCGGCAACTCGTCAACTTCGATACATTGGGAATCGCGGCGAAGTCGCTCTACCTCCGGATGCGCGGCACCACCGACGAAGCTGCACGACGCCACTACCAGGCGCCGACTTTCGCCGAGTATCTCGCATTCGTCGCCGAGGCCATAACGACACGGCCGCGTGTGGAGCCGGACCTCGACCCGCATTGGAACACCCAGGTTTCTTTCCGCTGGGCTTCATCGGGCAATCGAGCGGACGAGATGTACGACCTCTCGCGCTTCGACGACGCCGTCACCAGCCTTAACGGACGTTTCGGCATCGACTACAATCCAGCCAGGCGGACCACAACGCGATACGGCGAGTTCCGGGAGGGAGCACACCGGCTGCCTGCCGACATCCTCGCCGCGAGCGGGGCGGTTCCCGATCAGGCGAGCTTTCGATCCCCGGAGATGCAGCAACTCGTGCGAACTGCGTATGCCATTGACTATGAGGTTCTGGGATACCCCTGATGTGCGGCGACGCAGAAACTAGCTTCCGCTTTGTTGCCCTCCCGAAACCGGAAGTAATCTGATCGGCGAACAGCCGGTCTCCAATAGAGCGAGTTGCTAGGAACAATGCTTGCCCACCCGGTGCTTGTCGGCACCTTCCACAAGACCGGCACGTCGCTAATGCGAAAGGTGTTTCGCGAGGTTGCCAAGAAGCACGCCCTCCGGTTCTGGCGACGATCAAAGGACCGGGAACCCGATGCGTGGGACATCTGCTTCGACGACCACTCATCGTTCCTCGAAGCCGGTCTCCTCGGCAAACGGTCTCGGTGCGTCATCTCCATTCGCGATCCTCGAGACATCGTCATCAGCGCTGCGCGGTACCACGTATGGGCTCGCGAGCCCTGGCTCGACGTGCCGCGACGCATCTACAATGGCCGCAGCTACCGTGAGGCGATCGCTTCGCTGCCGACCGAGCGCGAGCGGTTCATCTTCGAGATGGACAATTCGAGTGGCGGAACCATCAAACGGATGCTTGCGATCGACCAGGCGGACGAGCGCATTCTCGTCGTTCGCCTGGACGATCTGATCGTCGACCGTGACTATGTACAGTTCGGCCGCATCTTCAGGTTCCTCGGATTCAGCGAGGAGGTCGTTCCCAGCTGCCTTGCCGTCGCCCGCCGACACTCTTTGTTTGACAAGAAGTTCAAGTCTAACGATCACGTCCAGCACACCACGCCCGCCTTGTGGCGCACCGAGTTCGACGACGATCTCAATGCAGAATTCGCCAGCCGGTTTGGCTCCGCGATAGAGCAACTCGGCTACCCGAGCTGATCGTCCCCGGACAGTCTTGACAACAGGTCGCGCGCATTCTGGTTCATCGGATTGAGTGCAAGCGCGCGCTTGCAGGCCGCCAGCGCCGTGGACAACTCGCGTCTCCCCAGCGCCCTGGCAAGATTGAACTGCACGAGGAAGTCGTCGGGTGCCTCCTCTGCAAGGCCGCGCAACAGGGCGGTCGCCTCCGTCCCTCTCTTTGTGTCGATCAGGAACACGGCCAAACCGACTTGATCGCGGATCGTCGGCTGACGGGCCGAGAGATCGATGTTGCGCTCGGCAACATAGCGGGCGAAAATCAGGCTTGCTGGATCATCTCGCGCCTCCGCCGACAGCGAATAGGCGTGGAGCATGTGGTTCGCCCGCATGTAGTCGAACACTGCGAAGTAGACCTCTCGGATCGGGTCCTGCATTTGCGGTGCAAGCTGCTTTCGCGCCGCCGCCCAATCAGTTCGCTCTGAAGCGAACGGATTGCCGATCCGTGAAGCGCCCCGTTCTCGCATTGCAGACGCGAGCGCTGTGTCGATCGGGCTGAGCGCCTCGATATCGGCCCGAGTCATGCCGTCGAGGTCGACATCGTCGCGATAAATGCGCCGCCGCTCCGGCACGCCCTCGGCACCAACCAAAGAGCACAGCTCCGCAACCTGGTGATCGAGGCTGTCGGTCCAGAGGACGTAGTCCAGCTTGGCCAGAATCGTGTGGAGGCCGGCTTCGCTGAGCGGTGGCACCGGATCAACAAGACGGCCAAACGTGCTCCGTATCTTCCGCGCCATCTGATCGGCAGGAGCCTCCGCCACGAATGTCGCGAAGCTCGGAATCTCCGATGCATCGTTTGAGTGCCGGAGGGTGTGCTTGTACCGGCTGACGAGATGGTCGACTGGATCACGCAACATCGTGAAGACACGAAGGGCAGTACAGTCGAGTAGGAAGATCTCTTCTAGCCTCGGCGCGTGCCCAAGATAGAAGCGAACGGCGTGAAGACGCTTGCGCTTGTAGAGAGGAAGAAGAGGATCGCCCCGGAGTACCCTCCGGGAGGCGTGCAAATGCGAGCTGGCGTAGCATTCGCTCTTGCCAAGCCTCGTTTCGACATGGTGGCGAAGCGTCGTTCCGCCGGTCTTGGGAATGTGAAGTCCGGCCAGAACCGGCCCGCGCTCTTCGCTCACTGCACTTCCAGCGCAACCATGAGCGCCCTGGCGTTCTGATTGGTGGGGTTGAGCGCAATGGCGCGTTCACACGCCGCCCGGGCTGCAGCCGCATCGTCTCGCTGCAGCGCCTTGGCGAGGGTGAACTGCACCGGGAAATCGTCGGGAACCTCTTCCGCGAGTGCCCGGAGGAGTTGTGCGGCCTCTCGCGACCTCTTGGCATCTATCAGGAACACGGCCAACTCGACTTGTTCACGGATCGACGGACGGTGCCCGGTCAGGTCTATTTCGTGATCGGCGAGGTACGTTCCAAACATCTCCCTCCCCGGATCATCGCGAGTCTCCATAACGACGGAATAGGCGTGGAGCATATGCCTGTCGCGCATGAAGTCGAACGCCGCGAAATAGGCGAGCGCGACAGGGTCGGCCAGTCGACCGCCAATCTGAGCGCGCGTTTCGGCCCAGTCCGTGCGCTGCCTGGAGAAGGGGTTGCCGAGCGCGCCGGTCCCGTGTTCGCGCATCTCTTCCGCGATCGCTACGCTGATCGGGTTTCGGGCGGCGATGTCGGCGCGCGTAACGTTTCCAAGGAAGACCTCGTCAGGGTAGACCCTTTGGCGCCTTGGAATCCCTTCGATACCTATCAGCGCGCACAACGCGCGGGCCTGCACGTCGAGGCTTTCCGTCCACAGCACATAGTCAAGCCGTCCGAGAATGGCGCGAAGTCCGGCGACGCTGAACTCCGCCTGCGGATCGACGAGGCGCGAGAAGACGGTGTGAATGGTTCGAGCCATCGAGTCCGGCCGGACTGTCTCAAAGAATTCATCGAACGAAGGATTGTCTGCTCGATCGGTCCCGGTCCCGCCGTGA
>CAZSXA010000018.1:0-21520 GCA_964611195.1 uncultured Bauldia sp. | reverse complement strand
AAACTTGACCCCGCGCCCGCGCCGGCACATCTAACCGTCACCAAGGACGGAGCGAAGCGATGGAAGCCTTCACCACCCTCACCGGCGTCGCCGCGCCGCTGAACCTGATCAATGTCGACACCGACATGATCATTCCCAAGGACTACCTGAAGACGGTGAAGCGCACCGGCCTCGCCAAGGGCCTTTTCGCCGAGATGCGCTACAATGACGACGGCTCGGACAATGCCGACTTCGTCCTCAACCAGCCGGCCTACAAGAACGCCACGATCCTCGTCGCCGGCGACAATTTCGGCTGCGGGTCGAGCCGCGAGCACGCGCCCTGGGCGCTGCTCGACCACGGCATCCGCTGCGTGATCTCCACGAGCTTCGCCGACATCTTCTACAACAACTGTTTCAAGAACGGCATTCTGCCGATCGTCGTCACGCCGGACGAGCTCGAGAAGCTGATGGACGACGCCTCGCGCGGCTCCAACGCGACGCTCACTGTCGACCTCGAGGCCCAGGAGATTCATGGGCCGGACGGCGGCGTCATCAGGTTCGACGTCGATCCGTTCCAAAAGCACTGCCTCTTGAACGGCCTCGACGATATCGGTCTGACGCTGGAGAAGGCGCCGAAGATCGCCTCCTATGAGGAGAAGGCGGCGGTCGCCCGTCCCTGGGTCTAAGCCGCCCGCGCCGGCGCCTCGGCGCGCCGCGCCACCCGCATCCGCATGCCGCCGCGCGGCCTGAGCGTCACCTGGGCGACCGGGACCGGTGTCTCGGCTGGCGGCACGAAACGGGCGCGCGGCAGGAGCTCAGCCAGGATCGCGACCGTCTCCAGCAGCGAGAACTGCATCCCGATGCAGACGCGCGGTCCGCCGCCGAACGGCAGATAGGCGAGGCGATGCCGCGCCTTCGCCGCCTCCGGCAGGAAGCGGTCGGGGTCGAAGCGGTCGGGGTCGTCCCACAGGCCCTGATGGCGGTGGATCGAATAGATCGGGATGAACATCGAGGTCTTCTCGTCGACCATCTCGCCGCCGATCTCGGCGGGACCGACCGGCGTTCGCAGCAGCGAGGGCGCCGCCGGATAGAGCCGGAGCGCCTCCTGCACCACCTGGCGGCAGTAGCCGAGTTCCTCGATCGCGTCGGGGGTAAGGCCGCGTCCACGGCCTACCGCCTCGATCTCGGCGAGCGCACGCGCCTCGACGTCCGGGTGAAGGCTGAGAAGATAGAGCGTCCAGGTGAGCGCCAGCGCCGTCGTCTCATGGCCGGCAGCGATGAAGGTGAGGAGATTGTCGACGATCTCCCCGTCGGTGATCGCTTCGCCGGTCTCCTCGTCGCGCGCGTCGATCAGCGCCTGCACGAGGTCGTCGCGCGGCGTCCCGCTCCGCCGCGCCGCGACCATCTCGCCGGTGATGCGACGGAGATAGTTGCGCGCCCGCGCAACGCGCCGCGAGCCGGGGAACGGAAACCCCTTCGGCATGCCGAGCTGCGCCCAGGCGACGACCCAGCCGGTGCCGCCGAGATAGTCGCCGATCGCCTGCTCCACCGCCGGGATGTCGAGCCGGTCGGCGCCGTTGAGGATCGTTTCGGCCACGACCTCGAAGGTCGTCCGCATCATTTCGTGCGAGATCGACACTTCGGCGTGGTCGCTGAGCGCCGCAAGCCGATCGGCCGCCCGGGCGCCGGCGGCCATCATCGCTGGCACGAAGGACCGGATCCGCTCGGGCCGGAACACCGGCGCAACGACGCGGCGCTGCCGCCGCCAGTGGTCGCCATGCGCATTCAAGAGCCCGCTGCCGAGCGCCGGCTCGAGCAGCCGCAACATCATCTCCGACTTGCGGAACCGCTCCGGCTCGTCGATCAGCACCTGCTTGACGAGGTCGGGCTCCATGACGAACAGCGTGTCCTCGCCGAGGAAACGCCTGCGATAGGTCGGGCGCCGATAGATGGCCTCGGGCCAAGCCTCGAGCGGGTTGCGAACGACGGTGCGCAAATACCGCAGCGTCGGCAACGGCTCGCTCGGCGGCGTCACGCGCGCCGGAATGGGTCCTGCGGTGGTCCGCAATCGCCTGCCCCTTCTGTCAGGAACCATACGCCGATCGGGCGGCGGAATCACGCACCGATGACTGGCGGCGGAACGGGTCGCCCGCTACGCTTGCCGCTTCTGCTGGATGCGCGTGGAGGGACGTCCGATGGCCAAGGCGGAACTGAAGACCAGGCCGACCGCTTCCCCGGTCGCCGAGTTCATCGAAAGCGTGGAGAACGAGCGCCGCCGCGAGGACGCGCACACCGTTGCGGCGATGATGGAGCGTGTCACCGGCGAGAAGCCTAAGCTCTGGGGCACGTCGATCGTCGGCTTCGGCGAGGCGCACTACAAGTATGAGAGCGGCCGCGAGGGCGACTGGTTCAAGGTCGGCTTCTCGCCGCGCAAGGCCAATCTCGTCCTCTACATCATGCCCGGATTTCGCGACTACGGGCCGCTGATGCAGCGGCTCGGCAAGCACAAGACCGGCAAGTCCTGCCTCTACATCAACAAGCTCGACGATGTGGACATGGACGTTCTGGAGGAACTGGTGGCGAAGTCGATCGACCGCGAGCACTGGGGCTCGGCGTCCGCCTGACGGGCGTCAGAGATAGCCGCGCTGCATCAGGTCCTTGAGGTCGAGAATCTCAACGACCTTCGGCCCGTCGAGGACAACGATGTTGGCGATCCGCTTCTCCGTCATGAGATCGACCGCATCGCGGACGAGATCGCCGACGCCGAGCGTCACCGGCTTCACCGTCATGATGTCACGCGCCCGCTTGCCGAACATCTCGGCGTCATAGGCGCGCCGAAGATCGCCTTCGGTGACAATCCCGGCGAGAGCCCCGTTCGCCGGCTCCAGCACGACGACGCAGCCTTTCCGTCCGTCAGCAACCGCCCCAATGACCTCGTCGATGGGCGCGTCCGGTGCAACGGACGGCGCGGCGGCGCCGAACTCGTCGAGATAGCGCCGGATCGTCGCCAGCCGCCGGCCGAGCTTCCCGCCGGGGTGGAACTGCGCAAAATCGACGTCGGCGAAGGAGCGTCGCTCCATCAGCATCACCGCCAGCACGTCGCCGAGCGCCAGCATGATCAGCGTCGAGGTCGTCGGCGCGAGATTGTTGGGGCAGATCTCGTCGACATCGGGCAGCAGCAGCAAGGTTGTCGCCGCCTTTGCCAGGGGGCTGTCCGCCCGGGCCGTCATCGCGATCATCGCCGTGCCGTTGGCGCGGCAATAGTCCGACACGGCAAAAAGCTCCCGGCTGTCGCCGGACCGCGACATCGCCAAAACAACATCCTCCTCGGCGATCATGCCGAGATCGCCATGCGCCGCCTCGCCGGCGTGGAGATAGAAGGACGGTGTCCCGGTGGAGGCGAAGGTCGAGGCGAGCTTGGCGCCGATCAGGCCCGACTTGCCGATGCCCGTGACGATCAGCCGGCCACGGCGGCTGCCCGTGCCGTCGCGCACGCGCGCTTCGATCAGCGCCAGCGCCTCGGCGAGGCTGTCGCCGAGCGCTTCACGCAGCGCGTCGATGCCGGCCGATTGGCGCTTCAGCAACGTCCGGGCGTGCTCGACGAGCGCCGGAACGCTCTCCGATGACGCGGTGCTGGGCTGGGCTGGACGATTCACGGCGGCTTCCGCTCCTTCACCGCGACCATAGCGGCGAATGGCGCCCCACGCACGGGATCGATACCGGCGGCGAGGCTTGTGCTACGGACATAAGCATGGCGTTCGCAATTGTCATTCCCGCCCGTTATCAATCCTCGCGCTTCCCCGGAAAACCGCTCGCGCCGCTCAAGGGCGCCACCGGCGAGAAGAAGTCGCTCGTCGCCCGCTGCGTCGAGGCCGCCCGCGCCGTGCCCGGCGCGGCGCGTGTCATCGTCGCCACCGACGACGACCGGATCGCCGCCGAGGCCGAAGCCGTCGGCGCCGAGGCGGCGATGACGTCCGAGTCCTGCCGGAACGGCACCGAGCGCATCGCCGAGGCCGTCGCCGCGCTGGCAATCGACGTCGAAATCATCGTCAACGTGCAGGGCGATGCGCCGCTGACCCCGCCCTGGATCGTCGAGGAACTGGCGGCAACGCTCGCCGAGGACGACGCATTCGACGTCGCCACCCCGGTGATCCGCTTCGATCCGGAGTATCTTCAGCGCATGCGCGCCGATGCCGCCGCCGGCAAGAAGGGTGGGACGACGGCGGTGTTCAGCCCCGACGGTCGGGCGCTCTATTTCTCCAAGCAGATCATCCCGTTCAGCGAGCGGGGAGGCGACACGCCCGTGTTCCAGCATCTCGGTCTTTATGCCTACCGCCTGCGGGCGCTGGCAGCCTATATGGCGGCCGAGCCGACGCCGCTGGAGCAGGCCGAGACGCTCGAGCAATTGCGGTTTCTCGAGATCGGCTGTCCCATCAAGGTGGTCGAGGTCGATCCGCGCGGCCTCGTTCAATGGGAGGTCAACCATCCCGAGGACGTGCCGATGGTGGAGCGCGAGCTTGCGCGACGCGGCATTCCCTAGCCCGGCCGGCGCCGCGCTTCTGGTGGCGCTGCTTGCGCCCTTCGCTGCGGCTGCCGAACCGCTCGTCGCCGGATCGTGCGATCTGGAGCCCGGCGCGACGGGCCGCGTCGCCTCCGTCCCCGATGCCGTCACCTTGGTGCTTGAGAGCGGCGATACCGTCCGGCTCGCGGCGATCGCGCCGCTCACCGGCGACGACGGAACCGCCGCGCTGGAAGCGCTCGCTGCCGGCCAAGACATCCGCCTCATGCATGGCGACGTCGCAAGCGATCGCTATGGTCGAGCCGTCGCGCAGGCGTTCCTCGCAGATGGCAGGTGGATACAGGCCGAACTGCTGCAATCGGGCAACGCCGTCGTGGTCGCCGCCGACGAGCGTCAATGCCTTGCCGAGCTCCATGCCTTCGAGCAGGCGGGCCGCGAAACCGGCGCAGGTTACTGGGACGACAACGCGATTCCGGGCGCCTGGTCGCCCGATATCCGCAACGGCCCGGACCGCTATGCGGTGGTCGAGGGCCGCGTCGAGTCGATCGGTCGGACCGGAACGACGGTCTACCTTAATTTCGGCCGGAACTGGTCGGAGGACTTGACGGTTACAATCAGGTCAGATGATGCCGATATCATTGAGAACGAAGCAGGGACACTCGACCAGCTTGTCGGCGCACTGATACGGGTAAGGGGCTGGCTTTCCCAACGCGACGGGCCATGGATCGGGGTCGACCATGGCGGGCAAATCGAGGTATTGAGCGCAGGCAATGCGGCTGTGGCGGACTAGACAATATCGGCCTGATAGCAGGCGTGGCGTGGTCGCCGCGCTGGCGGCGGTTGTGTTCCTGGCCGCGTGCACGCCGCTCCTCGAGACCGAACTGCCGACCGAACCGGTGCAGCTCCCCGGCGCATCCGCCGAGGCCAACGCCCAGCATGCGGCAATCGTTGAATCCTATGGCGGCGTCTACCGCGACGCCGAGGTCGAGCGCGTCCTGTCGCAGATCGCGAGCCGCCTCGTTGCCGCCTCCGACGATCCGAGCCGGACCTATGCCATCACGATCCTGAACGCTGCGACGGTCAACGCCTTTGCTCTGCCCGAGGGCTATCTCTACGTCACGCGCGGCCTGCTGACTCTGGCGAACGACGCGGCCGAAGTCGCGGCCGTCTTCGCCCACGAGATGGCGCATGTCACGGCCGATCACGCCGGCCAGCGGCGCGACCAGGCGCTTACGGCGGCCATCGTCAATGACGCGGTCGAGGACGTCGTCGGGACGAGCGATGCGGCGGTCGTCACGGCGCAGCGCACCCTCGCCTCGTTCTCCCGCCAACAGGAACTCGAGGCCGACGCCATCGGCATCGGCACCATCGCCCGCGCCGGCTACGATCCTTATGCCGCAGCCCGGTTTCTTGGCGCCATGAGCCGCTATGAGGATTATCGCCAGTCGCTCGGGGTCAGGCAGGATCAGCGCCCGGCATTCCTCGCCAGCCACCCGTCCAATCAGGATCGCATCAGTGCCGCTGTGGCCGCCGCCGAGGCGTTCGGTCCGGTCGGCACCGGCGTCACCGACCGCAACCGTTATCTCACGGCGATCGAGGGCGTTATCTATGGCGATGACATCGAGCAGGGCTTCGTCCGCGGCCGCAGCTTCGTCCACGCCGAACTCGCGATCGGCTTCACCGTCACCGACGGCTTCGTGCTCGACAACACACAGGAAGCGGTGCTGGCCACGGGACCTGATGGTACGGCGCTGCGGTTCGACGCCGTTGCCGTGGCCGCCGACCAGTCGCTGACGGACTATCTGCTTTCCGGCTGGGTCAACGGCCTCGACGCCTCGACCGTGCGCGCCACCACCGTCAACGGCCTCACCGCGGCTTCCGCCTCGGCCGCCGCCGGCGGCTGGGCCTTCCGCATCACCGTTGTCCGCGTCGGAACGGCGACCTACCGCTTCATCTTCGCCAACGACAACAATACGCAGGCCTTCTCCGATTCCGCCGAGGCCATCGCCGGGACGTTCCGGCAGCTGTCGGCGGCCGAGGTCGCGGCCCTTCGCCCGCTCCGCATCGATGTTGTCCGCGTCGGCGCCGGGGATTCGGCCGGGTCACTCGCGGGCCGGATGGGCGGCGTGGAAAACCCGGCGCTGTTGTTCGCGGTCCTGAACGGACTGGAGCCCGGCACCAATCCGGCACCGGGCTCCAGCGTCAAGCTCGTCGTTGAGTAGGGACGGGGCCTAGGCGGCCCTAGGCGGCCTTGTCCTGCGCTTCGGTCTTGGCCCCGCGGCGAGGGCTCTTGGCGAGGTTCTCCTCGATCTTCTGCACGGCCTCGGTCTCCGAGATCTTCGCCACGGCGGCGATCTCGCGGGTCATGCGATCGAGCGCGGCCTCGTAGAGCTGACGCTCGGAATAGGACTGCTCGGGCTGCGCGTCGGAGCGATAGAGGTCGCGGACCACCTCGGCAATGGATAGGAGATCGCCGGAGTTGATCTTCGCCTCGTATTCCTGCGCCCGCCGGCTCCACATCGTGCGCTTCACGCGGGCGCGGCCACGGACGGTTTCGAGCGCCTTGTCGACGGTATCGTTGTCGGCAAGCTTGCGCATGCCGACCGACTTCGCCTTCGGCACCGGAACGCGAAGGGTCATCTTGTCCTTCTCGAACGAGACGACATAGAGCTCGAGCTTGGCGCCGGCGACTTCCTGGTTTTCCAGGCGCACGATCTTGCCAACGCCGTGGGCCGGATAGACCACATGCTCGCCCGATTTGAACTCGGTCTTCGGGGCGGACTTCTTTGCTGCAGCCATGCGCTCGATGCTCCTTCTTCGCGATCAGCCTCTTCGGCCTCGACAAAGGCCGGCCGCGCCCCGTTCAGAGAAAAACAATCACGCCACGCTGCGGCACGAGACCGAGCGAATGCTTTGACCCGCCAAGCGAAAAGAACAGGCGGTCGCGGATTGCCCTAGACTGGACGAGGGGATGCGGTTGCCGAATTGTGTATCACAAAACAGCGCAAAAATCAAAGGTTTGCTGCGCCGTATGTCCGTTTTCTGACAGCGGCCCGAGATCACCTTCGCCGATCAGTCGCCTTCGCCCGGCTCCGCGGAGAAGTACTTGTCAAACTTGCCGGCTTCGCCCTCGAACTTCTGGGCGTCGGCGGGCGGTGTCCGCTTGGCCGTGATGTTGGGCCATTTTGACGCATATTCGGCGTTGAGTTGCAGCCACGCCTCCGCACCCGGCTCGGTATCAGGCTTGATCGCATCGACCGGGCATTCCGGCTCGCAGACGCCGCAATCGATGCACTCGTCCGGATGGATCACGAGCATGTTCTCGCCTTCGTAGAAGCAGTCCACGGGACACACTTCAACGCAGTCCATGTATTTGCAGCGAATGCAGTTTTCGTTGACGATGTAAGTCATTCATCCCTCGAACGAAAAGTCTTGCTTAGGACCGCCCCCGACGCGGCCGGAACATTGCCTACCGGCTCAGCCACAATTGAGCAAGCATGCGCTTCGTCGCGCCCAAACTACGTCCTACCCCTCGTTCCGCTTCAGGTCGCGGAGTTCCCGCCGCGCGCGTTTGTCGGGTCGCTTCTCCGGCGCCGCCGATCCGCCGACCGGATCGGGGCGCCTGTGCGCGACGAACATCTCCTCTTCGTAGAGGAGGCGAGCTTCCGCGGCGGGGCCGCGGCGCTCGCCGGCGGCCGTCACCTTGACCACCTGCACCCCGTGCTCGAGCGTCAGCGTCAGGACATCGCCGATCCTGAGCACCTTGCTGGCGCTCTCATTGCGGACCTTGTTGATCCGGACCCGTCCCGATTTCGCCAGCGTCTGCGCCGCCGAGCGCGTCTTGGCGAAGCGCGCGAACCACAGCCATTTGTCGATGCGCTGAACCCCGTCCGGGCTCATTCGGAGTTGCGGCCCTCGAGATCGGCCTTGAGCGCCGCGAGCGCGGCAAAGGGCGAATCCGGATCGGCGCGTTTTGGCGCCGGCTCGGCCCGCCGACGATCATCCCGGCGGGGATCCGGTTTGCCGCCGCGCTTCTGCCCGCCCCGACCGGTCGGTCCCTTGGCGGCGTTCCGCTTGCGCGCCGATGCACCGTCGCGCTGCGGCCGCTCACGCTGCTGGCCATCGGCCTGTGCGGCTGCCTGAGGCTTCCGGCCACGATGGCGCGGCGGCCCGCGATGCGGCCGCCACACCTCGATGAACGCCGGCTCGGCGTCGGCCTCGGCCGGTGCCTCAGCAGAGACGGCAGACATTGATGCGTCCGCGCCATCTGCCGCCGGATCCGGCGCACCGGCTGCAGTGGCCAGCGCCTCGCCTGCGGTATCGGTTTCCGCTTCGGAGGGGTTCGCTCCGCTGCCGGCGGGCGCCTCGACCGCTACCGCCGGCGATTCCTCGGCTGCCGGTGCGGACGTTTCGGCCGCGGGATCAGGTGCCTCGGCGGCAGGGGTCGGGCCATCCTCCGCGGGGGTGCCAGCGGTCGGCGATTCGACCGGAGGATCGGAGCTGTCGGCGGCCGCAACCTCAGCGCTGACCGGCTCCGCCGCCGCTTCGACGGGTTTTGCCGGGTCGGGTCGCTTCTCGCTGCGATAGCCGAGCGATTTCAGCACCGAACCGACGCCCTCCACCGACGCGCCGAGAAGCGACGTCATCTGCTGCGTCACGGTGAAGCCGCCGCCGGGCACCGCGCCCTCGGGCGGCTCCGGTTGCTCGGCGCTTGGCCGCCAGGAGAGCAGCGGCCTGATCTGGTCGGCGAGACGTTCGAGAATGTCGATCCGGATCGCGCGGTCGCCGGCGGCGCGGTAGCCGACGACGCGGTAGAGGTCCTTCGGCACTTCCGGGTCGAGCGGAATGGTCGTCCGCCCGGCGGCCGACATTGCCGGCACCTCGGTAACGCCGGGCGTTTCCAGCCCGTCATTCTGCAGCGCCCACAGCATTGCCAGGAGGCTGCTCGGACCCGGCTTCAGGAGCGCCGGCACGTAGATGTGGTGGGCGCCGAAACGGACGCCGAGCTGCCGCAGTCCGGCGCGGACGTCCTGGTCGAGCCCTTTGACCTCCTCGGCGATGTCCTTCCGCTCGATAACGCCATAGGCCTCGGCGAGGCGGTAAGCGAGGCCGCGCGCCGCCGCCGGCAGCGCCTCGGCCGCGCGAAGATCGAACAGCGGCTTCAGCAGCGTCTGGCAGTGCTGGTCTAGCCACAGATTAAGGCGCGTGGTGACCGCCTCGAGATCGGCGCCAGTGAGGCCCTCGTCAGCCAGGATCAGAAGGCGCGGCTTCAGACTGTCTTCGCCCTTCAAAAGCCGCGCGACCACGATCCCGCGCCACCGGACGGCGCCGTCGCTGCCGATCGCGAACTGATCGTTCGACGCGGCCGCGATGCCGTCGGCGCGGCGCTTGATCTCGCCGGCAAGCGCCCTCTGCGCCGCCGCGCGGATTGCCTTGGCGTCCGGACCATCGGCGCCCGGGTCGGGGACGAAGCGAAATCCGTCGAGCTGGCCGACATGTTGGCCCTCGACGATGACGTCGCCGGAATCGGTGATCTCGGCTTCAAGCATGGCGTTCTCGCGGAGCCGGCGCATCAGCACGCTGGTGCGGCGATCGACGAACCTCTGGATCAGGCGCTCATGCAGCGCGTCGGACAGGCGATCCTCTACCGCCCGACTGCGCTCCTGCCAATGCGCTTGATTGGCAAGCCAGTTGGAACGGTTAGCGGCATAGTTCCAGGTGCGGATATGGGCGATGCGGTTCGACAGGGTGTCGATGTCGCCATCGGTACGATCGGCATAGGCGACCTGATCGGCGAACCAGTCCTCCGAGATCGTACCGTCGCGGACGAGATCGCGGTAGACGGTGAGCACCAGGTCGGCGTGGTTGGCGGGCGCGATCCGCCGATAGTCGGGCAGCTGGCAGACGTCCCAAAGAAGCGCGATCCGCTCCCGCGTATTCGCCAGGGCGACGGTCTTCTCGTCGCGCATCGCCGCCTCGAGCACCCGGATATCCTCCGCCGGCGGCGCCTTGACGAGGCCCTCCTTGGTCGGCGGCGCTTCGAGGCTGTCACGGAGTGCTTCAAGGCTCGAATAGTCGACCAAGGACGAGCGCCACTGCACCGCCTTCACCGCATCGAAGCGATGCGTCTCCAGCGCCTCGACCAGCTCGTCCTCCAGCGGATCGACCCGTGCGGTGACGCCGAACGTGCCGTCCTTCATGTGGCGACCGGCCCGGCCGGCGACCTGAGCGAACTCCGCCGGCGTCAGCCGACGGAACTGATAGCCGTCGAACTTCCGGTCCGAAGCGAAGGCGACATGATCGAGGTCGAGATTGAGCCCCATGCCGATGGCGTCGGTGGCGACGAGGAAATCGACATCGCCGCTCTGGAAGAGCTCGACCTGGGCGTTCCGCGTCCGCGGCGAGAGCGCGCCCAGAACCACTGCGACGCCGCCGCGCTGGCGCCTGATCAGCTCGCCGATCGCATAGACCTCGTCGGCCGAAAAGGCGACCGCGGCCGAGCGCCGTGGCAGCCTTGTGATCTTCTTAGAGCCGGAATAGGCCAGCACCGACATCCGCGGCCGGGTGACGACATTGACCCCCGGGATCAGCTTCTCGATGACGTTGCGCATCGTCGCAGCGCCGAGCAGCAGCGTCTCGTCGCGGCCGCGCAGATTGAGGATGCGGTCGGTGAAGACGTGGCCGCGTTCGAGGTCGGCCGCGAGCTGGATCTCGTCGATGGCGAGGAACGAGGCGTCGGTCTCGTTCGGCAGCGCCTCGACCGTGCAGACCCGGTAGCGCGCCTTCTCCGGGACGATCTTCTCCTCGCCGGTGACCAGCGCCACCGCATCGGCTCCGACCCGCGCGACGACGCGGTTATAGACCTCGCGCGCCAGGAGCCGCAGCGGCAATCCGATCACGCCCGAGGAATGCGCCAGCATCCGCTCGATGGCGAGGTGGGTCTTGCCGGTGTTGGTGGGACCGAGAACGGCCGTGACGCCGCGCGCGCTTCCGCCCATCATTTCGCCCGCTCATGGTCGGGGGTTGTCACGTGTCCGGTTGGGAGGCCGGTTTCCCTTGGCTTAGCACAGCGTGGCCGCGGCTCGAAACGGCGGAACGTGCCCGCGCCGAGCGCGCGCCGTTCACGTTTGGAACGAGTCTGGAACAAACCCTGTCCGAATCACTGACTCGGGGGCTTTCCCTTTCCGTTCACTACGAAATTTGGGATCGGCAGCGCGATCAGGCCCAACATCTGGATTCGCCGGATCGACGAATCCCGCGAAATCCTTAACCGCTTCAGGAGCCGCCGGCCGCATCGAGCGACAGGCGTTCCAATCTGACCACGAGATCGCCGACCTCGGTGCCGATCAGGAGCCGATAGGGGATCAGCACATCGGCCTCTGCCACCGGCATCAGCCAGACCTCGAGGCGCTCGCTGTAGGCGAGATAGGAGACCACCTGATTGCTGAGGCGGTGCCCCGCGACGGGCACGTAGTTGACGCTGCAGACGTGAACCGGCCCGGCATAGGCGTCGCGCTCGCCGATCACCGTACGGGTGGTCTGGTGGCTCATTCGAAGGTCGTAGCGCTGCCAGCCGTCGAAGACCGGGATCGTGCGGTCGCAGGCACGCCGGCCGGTGAGTTCTGCGCCGTCGGTCGGAACGAACAGCGCGCTCATCGGATCGAGCACGTCCTGGACGTCCTCGATCGTCAGCGAGATCAGGTCGAAGGCGGGCTCGAGGCCGGGTACGACGTAAAGGTCGGTGACGTCGCCGCGATCGAGGTCCATCTCGACATTGGCAACGTAGCGGCCCTCACGCAGTTCGATCTCGAAATAGGCAGGAAGCACGCGCGTACCGGAGATATTTCCGCGCGAGGCCATCTGCACGGCGGCGTTGGTGAACACCGACGGAATGCCCCCGACCGAACCGGTCAGCGCGATCGCGTAGCCGCCGTCGACGAAGCGGGCATGGGCTTCGACGCTGCCGATATAGACGCCGGCAAGCGTGATCGCGTAGCGCGGCGAGACGATCGTCTCCGCAGCAGCGGGCGTAACGGCGCTGAATGCCGCGACGGCCACCGCCGCCAGCGACCATCGACTAACCGCACGCCCCAAAGCCAATTGCCGTCCCCTCCCGAAATCCTCGGCCGCCGCCGACGTTGCGGCGCTATGGTTAACAAGTCCTTGCCGGCGCGCCGAACCACCACCAACTTGACGCGGACGCCCGCTGTTATTATAGACCCAGCCTTCTCGCGCGCCGCGCGAGCCGAACTCCGACCTCGATCAGGAAGAACGAAGCCATGTCCCGGCGCTGCGAATTGACCGGCAAGACGGTTCTGGCCGGCAACAATGTCAGCCACGCCAACAACAAGACCCGGCGGCGGTTCCTGCCGAACCTTTGCCAGGTGACATTGATCTCCGACGCCCTCGGCCGGCGGATTTCGATGCGCGTCTCGGCTTCGGCTCTGCGCTCGGTAGAGCATGTCGGCGGTCTCGATGCGTTTCTCCTCAAGGCCAGCAATGCCGTCCTCTCGCCGCGGATGCGGCTCCTGAAGAACCAGGTCGCCCGCAAGCAGGCAGCCGCGGCCTAGCAACACCCCTCGTTCCGAGTTCTGAGCTTCCGGATCGACCCGACGGCCATCCGGAACGACGATAGTAATGTGAGCAGGAATCCGTCGTTCCGGCCGACCCCGGAGATGAGGGCAGCGGCTTGAGGCTCAGGCCGCTCGGCGTCCGCGCCCTGTCGGCCGCTTCTCCTCGAACAGCTCCGCAAGCTTCTCTGTCATCGCGCCGGCAAGCTCGTCGGAATCGACGATCGTCACCGCGCGGCGATAGTAGCGCGTGACGTCGTGACCGATGCCGATGGCGATCAGCTCGACCGGCGAGTTGTCCTCGATCTCGGCGATCACCTGCCGGAGGTGACGCTCCAGGAAGTTCGAGGCATTCACCGAAAGCGTTGAATCGTCGACCGGCGCGCCGTCCGAGATCATCATCAGGATGCGCCGCTGCTCGGGGCGCCCAAGAAGCCGGTTGTGCGCCCAGGCCAGCGCCTCGCCGTCGATGTTCTCCTTGAGGAGCCCCTCGCGCAGCATCAGGCCGAGATTGCGCCGCGACCGCCGCCACGGCGCGTCGGCCGACTTGTAGATGATGTGTCGAAGATCGTTGAGCCGGCCGGGATTCCCCGGCTTGTTCGCCTGCAACCACGCCTCTCGCGACTGGCCGCCCTTCCAGGCGCGTGTGGTGAAACCGAGGATCTCGACCTTGACGCCGCAGCGCTCCAGCGTCCGTGCGAGGACGTCGGCGCAGATTGCCGCGACCGTGATCGGCCGACCGCGCATCGAGCCGGAATTGTCGAGCAGGAGCGTCACCACGGTGTCGCGGAACTCGGTGTCGCGCTCGACCTTGAACGACAGCGGCTGCGCCGGATCGATGACCACTCGCGAGAGCCGTGCGGCGTCGAGCACGCCCTCCTCCTGATCGAAATCCCAGGAGCGGTTCTGCTGCGCCAGCAGTTTTCGCTGAAGTCGGTTGGCAAGCCGCGCCACTGCGCCCTGAAGCGGCGCCAGCTGCTTGTCGAGGAATCCGCGAAGCCGCCCCAATTCTTCCGCGTCGCAAAGGTCTTCGGCCTTCGCCATTTCGTCATAGCGCGTCGTGAAGGCACGGTAGGGGGCCGCACCTTCGTGCCCCGACATCTGATCGCTGCGCCGCCGCACTTCACCGGCTTCGCGCGCTTCGGAATCGTCCTCCTCGATGCGTTCGCTGTCGGCCTCCTCCGCCTCGAGATCGGTATCGGCCGTGTCCTCGGCCGAGGCGTCTGCATCCTGCGGGCTGGCGCCGGCATCGCCCTCCGAATCCTCGCCGCCTTCGGTCTCGTCGCTGCCTTCGTCCGGCGTTTCGTCGTCGTCGGCGCCTTCCTCGGAGTCGGAATCGCTGCTGCCTTCGTCGCCCATCTCAAGCGACGAGATCACATCGCGGATGATGTCGCCGAAGGCTTCCTGATTTTCGATGCGCTCGGTCAGCCGGTCGAGATCAGCGCCGGCTTTCTCCTCGATCCACGGCCGCCATAGCTCGGCGACCTTCTTGGCCGCCGGCGGCGGCGCGAGACCGGTGAGACGCTCGCGCACCAGAAGCGAAACCGCTTCCTCCAACGGCGCGTCACCGCGGTCGGTGACAGCATCGAGCTTCTGCCGGCGATAGCGGTCGTCCAGCATCGAGGCAAGATTGTCGGCGACGCCGGCCATCCGCGTCGCGCCGACAGCTTCGATCCGCGCCTGCTCGGCAGCGTCGAAGAGCGCCCGCGCCTCCGGCCCTTGCGGCGCGTGGCGGCGATGAATGGCGGCATCGTGGCAGGCGAGGCGGAGCGCCATCGAGTCGCCGAGGCCACGGCTGACCGCGACTTCCTTTGCCGTCGGCTTCTTCTGCGGCGAGGGCAGCCGCGCCTTCGCGCCGGCGAGTAGCGGGCGGTCGGAGCCGAACGTCACCTCGAGATCCGGTCGGCCGGACATCGCGCGCATGCAGCCGGCGACGGCCCGCTTGAACGGGTCGGCCGGCAGCGGTGCAACGCCCTTGGACTGGTTCGATTCCATGCGAGGCTCTTACGAGAGCGCGACGTTGGCGGCCGATTCAGGCAGCTCCTCGCCGAAACAGCGCTGATAGAACTCGGCGACGATCGCCTGCTCGGCCTCGTCGCATTTGTTGAGGAACGTCACCCGGAATGCAAAGCCGACATCATCGAAGATCGACGCGTTCTCGGCCCACATCATCACCGTTCTGGGGCTCATCACGGTCGACAGATCGCCATTGATGAAGGCGTTCCGCGTCAGGTCGGCGACGCGCACCATCTTCGAGACGATGTCGCGGCCCTTCTCGTCGCGATAGGCCGGTGCCTTGGCGAGCACGATGTCGACTTCCTGATCGTGCGGCAGGTAGTTGAGCGTGACGACGATCGACCAGCGGTCCATCTGGCCCTGATTGATCTGCTGGGTGCCGTGATAGAGCCCGGACGTATCGCCGAGCCCGACCGTGTTCGCGGTCGCGAACAGGCGGAAAGCCGGATGCGGGCGAATGACCTTGGTCTGATCGAGCAGCGTAAGCCGGCCGGACACCTCGAGCACGCGCTGGATGACGAACATCACGTCGGCGCGGCCGGCGTCATATTCGTCGAACACCAGCGCCGTGTTGGTCTGCAGCGCCCAGGGCAGGATGCCATCGCGGAACTCGGTGACCTGCTGCCCGTCGCGCACGACGATGGCATCCTTGCCGATGAGATCGATGCGCGAGATGTGGCTGTCGAGATTGACGCGAACGAGCGGCCAATTGAGCCGCGCCGCGACCTGCTCGATATGGGTCGACTTGCCGGTGCCGTGATAGCCGGTGACCATGACGCGGCGGTTGTGGGCAAAGCCGGCAAGGATCGCGAGCGTCGTCTGACGGTCGAAGATGTAGTCCTCGTCGAGGTCCGGGACGTGCTCGGTCTCCTCCGAATAGGCGGGAACCTCAAGGTCGCTATCGATCCCGAAAACCTGTCTGACCGAGACCTTCATGTCGGGAAGGTCCGGGCGCGCTTCTTCTGTCACTGCCATGTCGCCTCCTGGGCCCAATCCGAACGAAGGGCCCGGCTTTGCGTTCTGTTACGGCTTCCTAGCAGAAGCCGGCGGCCTTGAGATGGTTGTAGGCCTGGATGATTTCGCGGAGTTTGTCTTCCGATCCGCGGTCGCCGCCATTGGCGTCCGGGTGAAGCCGCTTCACCAGCGTCTTGAACCGGGCCTTGATCTCCTCGGCCGGTTCGAAGCCCTCAAGGTCGAGCACCGCGAACGAGCGCCGCTCGAGATTGCGGAGCGGGCGCTGCTTGGGCTTCTCCGGCTCGAACTCGCGGCCAAGGCCGTCGAAGAGGCCAAAGACGTCGCGGATCTCTTCCGTCGAGGCCGTGGTGTGCGTACCCCCCTCGGGCTTGCCGCCGCGCGCGCCCATTGCCCAGGTCGGCCGGTGGCCGGTCGCCGAGGCGTTCCGATAGGCCACGATCTCGTCGTCAGCCATGCCGGAGAAGTAGTTGTAGGCCTTGTTGTACTCCCTGACATGCTCGAGACAGAAATTGAAATACTCGCCTTCCCGCATCCGGCCCTTGGGCGCCCGATAGCCGCCGGCATTGCGGCAGCCGCGCCACTCGCAGCGCGGCGCCTCCTTCGGCTCGGCGCGCTCCGGCTTGATCCGGATGCGGTCGAAGTATTTTGAATCGAGCTTCATGAGGAGATTATGCTGGCCGTGCCTTTGTCGGGCAAGGCGTTGACGCAGGAGACAATAGCAATATGGGCGTCGTCCGCGACCGAATCATCACCACGCTCGAAGACACCTTCCAGCCAGAGACGCTGGAGGTGGTCGACGAGTCCGATCAGCACAAGGGTCATTCGGGCTGGCGCGAGGGCGGCGAGACGCACTTCCGCGTGCGCATCGTCGCGGATGCCTTTGCCGGGATGAGCCGCGTCGCGGTCCATCGCGCGGTCAACGAGGCGCTGGCGAGCGAGCTCTCCGGCGGCGTCCACGCGCTCGCCATCGAGGCCCGGACGCCCTGAACCGTCACGCCGACGGCGCTGTGCCGCCATCTTCGAGGAGCGGCGTACCGGTGAAGTCGCCCTGCAAGCAGTCGACACCCCACGACGCCAGCAGCGCCGCCGATTCGGCGTCGCGTACCCATTCGGCCACGGTCTTGAGGCCGAGATGCCGCGTGAGCTGCAGAAGGGCTTTGACGAAGACCTGATCGTCCTCGTCCTCGGCAAGCTTGACGACGTATTTGCCGTCGATCTTGACCATGTCGATCGCCAGCTCGCGAAGGTTCCGGAACGAGGAATAGCCGGCCCCGAAATCGTCCATCGCCACGGTGCAGCCCATGCCCCTGACGGCGCCGATGAAGCGGACCGCCTCGTCCATGTTGCGAATGGCGGTCGATTCGGTGATCTCGACGACGAGCCTCGCGCAAAGGTCGGGCCGGATCGTCGCGGCGCGGTCGAGCTCCGCCAGCCAGTCGCGGTCGGTCAGCGTGTCGGCGCTGACGTTGACCGAAAGCTTCAGATCGGAACGCTCCTCCAGAAGCCGGAGGGCGAGCTCAAGCGCCCGCCGATCGAGGAGACGCGACAGGCCGAGCCGGTCGGTGAGCGGCATGAACGAGCCGGCCTCGACGATTTCGCCGCCTGTCTTCCGCAGCCTCAGCAGGCATTCATAGAGATGCGGCTCTTTCGTCTTGGCGTCGACGATCGGCTGCAGCGCCAGGCAGAAACGCTGCTCATTCAGCGCGCCAATCAGTTCCGTCGAGAGGGCGGCATTCGCCTGCCGCTCCGCCTGCCGGTCGCGCGAATAGACGAACGGGCGGAAACGTCCCGGCCCGCTGAGCCGCGCCTGATGCAGCGCTTCCTCGGCGCGCGCCGTCGCCTGGCCGACGGTGCCGGCATTCCGCGGCAGCGTGACGCCGCCGATCGAGATCGAGACGGCGATCGCGCCATGGTCGATGGTGACAACCTCATGGCGCGCGGCGTCGATGAAACGCTGCGCCGCGACCGCCATCGTGGCGTCGTCCGCCTCGCGCATGACGAGTCCGATCTTGTTGCCGGAGAAACGCCCGAGGGCATCGGTGCCGCGAAGCTTTGAGGCAACGCGCTTGGCGATGACCGCCAGAACCTGGTCGCCGACGTCGAAGCCGTAGCAATCGTTGATGAGCCGGAAGGAATCGATAGCCAGCAGCAGGAACGCAGCCGAGCCGCGGATCCGCTGCACCGCCCCAAGCGTCTCCTCGAGGATCTCGATCAGCCTGGCGCGATTGTAGAAGCCGGTCAGCTCGTCATAGGAGGAGCGGAAGAGGAGCCGTTGCTCGCGCTCGCGTCGGTCGTTGACGACGCGGATGACGCCGACGGCCCGTCTGGGGCTCGGCCAGCCATCGCCATACCAGCGGCCGAAATCCTCCACCCAGATCGTCGGACCATCCGAACCGCCGGGCTTCAGACCGTACTCAACCCGGTAGGGAACGCCGCCGCCGCGATCGGCCGACTCGCCGCCAAACACCGCGTCGTGTCGGCTCGAGCTGTTGTCGGGGTCGTGCAAGGCGGCATAGCGCCTGCCGCTGTCGATTTCGTCGGCCGGAACGCCCAGGACCGACTGGACGTCGCCATCCCAGTGGAGGCGGTCGTCGTCTATCGACCAGCGATAGGCGACCTCGCCGAGGGACGACAGCAGCGCAATGGCGTCGCTATAGCGGCCGGAACCGTCCGATTCCGGCTGAAGAGGCAGTGCAGAATGCGGCGTGCTGCCGGCCAAGGCCCCATCCCCTCTGGGTCACGCCGGAGGTGGCAAATAGCGCCCCCGAAACCGGCCAAGCCGGCTCAACAGAGCAGCAAAGGCTTTAAATCTTCTTCGCCGGCCTTGGGCGCCGGCCGCTACTGCTCGAAAGGCGGATATCCGCCGGCGCCGCGATCGACCGAGAAATCGCGCGTTGCCAGCCTGATCGTCACGACGATGCCGGCGAGGACGTCCACCAGGGCGATCATGGTCAGGATGAAGAAGGTCGAGTTGCCGGCCTCCTCAACCACCACAAACTCGATCGCGTAGATGATCAGCACGACCACCGAAACGAGGTGGTTAGTGATCGCCTTGGTGTGGATGGTTGTGGCCCGCAGCACCTCGATCAGGAGGACGAGGAGCCCTACGGTGACCATCAGGTCGCCGTTCGTCAGCGGCCAGATGACGTCGGAGAACAGCGTCACCTCGAAGAGGTCATTGCCCCACACGCCGGGATCGGAAGCGAGGATGACGATGTTGAACGCGATCAGCGTCAGAAGCGTGAACGGAAAGGCGCGTAGCGTGGCCATGGCCGGAGTCCTCCGCGGGCGGTGGCGGCCATCCTAGCCGCTCATCGCTCCGCGACCAATGAGGCTTTTGCGAAGGAATCGGCCCGAAAACGCGAAGGCCGGCACGGGGCCGACCTTCATGTAACAGGCAGAGCGTGCCGAGGAGCCTAGTTCTCCTTGGGCTCCAGGATCTGCCGACCGCGATACATCCCGGTCTTGAGGTCGATGTGATGCGGACGGCGATACTCGCCCGAATCCTTGTCCTCGACATAGACAGGACGCTTCAGCGCGTCGGCCGAACGGCGCATGCCGCGCTTCGACTGGGTGGTCTTCTTCTTCGGAACGGCCATTATCGGCTCCGTCGTGTTCGTGATTGGCGCGCTATATAGCGGCGCTTCGGGCGGATTGCCAGAGGCGATGCTCACGAGAAGCCGAGGCATTCCGTGCCGACGCCGTCGGCGACGCGCCCGGCGATGATCTCCGACAGCCGAAGCATCGTCGACGACGGGTTGGCCGGGTCGCGCCCGGTCGGGTTCGGCAGCGTGATCACGAGGAGCCGCGACTGGGCGGGCGACAGGTCGGCGGCCGCGACGCCGAAATGATATTGCGCCGCCGCCTCGATGCCGAAGATGCCCGGGCCCCATTCGGCGATGTTGAGATAGATCTCCATCAGCCGCCGCTTGCCGAGGACGAGGTTGGCGTAGAGCGCGATCGGCACCTCCAGCGCCTTCCGCACCCAGCCGCCGCTCCGCCACAGGAAGAGGTTGCGCGCCGTCTGCATCGCGATCGTCGAGGCGCCGCGCGGCGAGCCGGATTCGATCACCTCGCGCACCGCGCCCCAGTCGACGCCGTGATGGCGGCAGTAGAAATTGTCCTCCGAGGAGATCACCGCCTTGACCAGGTCGGTCGAGATATCCTCGAGCGGCACCCAGTCGCGCCGCGCTCCGTCGCCGGCAACGCCCTCGAAGATCATCACTGTCGAGATCGGCGGCACCACCCGGTAGAGCGGCGTCAGCAGGAGCGGGATCAGCGCCAGGACGAGGACGACGAGCGCGGCCCAGCGAAGGATGCGCAGCCACAGCGGCCGCGCCCGCGGCGGCTTCTTCTGCTTCGCGCCTTTCGCTTTTTCGCCCGACTTGGCCACGCCCGCTTGCTCCGATCTGCCGGCTCGACGGCCATAGCATCGAAGCCGCGCAAACACCCGCCGCTTGACCGAACGCCGCGCGCGCCGCATCCCATGGGGCGATGGACGAAGCCGGATTCGCCGCCCGCCTGAAGGAGAATGCCGAGGCCGTCGAGGGTGTGCTCGACGCGGCCCTTCGCCGGCGCGCCGGCTGGCCGGAGCAGCTCGCCGAGGCGATGCGCTATGCCGTCCTCGGCGGCGGCAAGCGCCTACGGCCCTTCGTGCTGATCGAATCGGCGCGGATCTTCGGCGCCGGAGGCGACGGCGTGCTTCACGCCGCGGCGGCGCTCGAATGCATCCACGCCTACAGCCTCGTCCATGACGACCTTCCGGCGATGGACGATGACGACCTTCGCCGCGGCAAACCGACCGTCCACCGCGCCTTCGACGAGGCGACGGCGATCCTTGTCGGCGACGCGCTGCAAAGCCACGCCTTCGACATCCTCGCCGATCCGATGACGCATGAGGACTCCGCCGCCCGCGCCGAACTCGTCGCCAAGCTCGCCTGGTCGGCCGGGATCGGCGGCATGGCCGGCGGCCAGGCGCTCGACCTCGCCGGCGAGGGCAAGGAGCTCGGGGAGAGCGAGATCATCACTCTGCAGGCGATGAAGACCGGGGCGCTCTTCCGCTTCGCCGCCGAGGCGGGGGCGATCCTTGCCGGCGCCGGCAATGACGACCGCACCGCTCTCGCCGAATTCGGCGCCGCGCTCGGTGGCGCGTTCCAGCTCGCCGACGATCTCCTCGATCATTCCGGCGACACCGCGACGCTCGGCAAGACCACGGGCCGCGATGCCGAGTTGAAGAAGGCGACGCTGGTCGCCCTCCTCGGCGAGGCGCGCGCCCGCGAAGTCCTCGCCCAGCGCATTGCCGCGGCGGAGGCGGCGCTTGAGCCCTATGGCGAGCGCGCGACAACGCTGCTGGCCGCCACCCGCTTCGTCGCCGCCCGCGGCTGATCTCCACCGTTTCCCGCGCCGCGGCTGTTGACTGTGTCGTGGCGCAAGGGCCCGATGCGCCGAGTGGCGGATCGGG
>CAZSXA010000017.1:3798-22427 GCA_964611195.1 uncultured Bauldia sp. | reverse complement strand
GCCGCGACGTTCATCACCTTGGCGACGGCGTTGCCGATGTCGGACGGCGTCGGGGCAATCGTCACGCCGGCGGCTTCAAGCGCATCGGCCTTGTCCTTCGCGGTTTCGCCGGCCGCCGAGATCGCGCCGGCATGGCCCATCTTGCGGCCCTTCGGCGCGCTGAGCCCGGCGATGTATGCGACCACTGGCTTGGTCATCGACGCCTTGATGTATTCCGCCGCCTCGACTTCCTGCGGGCCACCGATCTCGCCGATCAGAATCACCGCATCCGTCTCCGGATCGTCCTGGAACAGTTCCAGCACATCCTTGAACGACGTGCCGTTGACCGGATCGCCGCCGATGCCGACCGACGTCGAGACGCCGAGGCCATGCTGCTGGATCTGCGCGGCGGCTTCGTAGCTGAGCGTGCCGGAACGGGCGACGATGCCGATGCGGCCCTGCCGGTATATGTGCGGCGGCATGATGCCCATCATGCCGACGCCCGGCGAAATGATGCCGGCGCAGTTCGGACCGACGAAGCGCATGCGGCGCTCGGCCGGAAACGTCGCAAGGTAACGTTTCACCGCGATCATGTCCTGAGTCGGGATGCCGTCGGCGATCGAAACCGAAAGCTTCAGCCCGGCATCGGCGGCCTCCATGATCGAGTCCGCGGCGAAGGGCGGCGGCACGAACATGATCGAGGCGTCGGCGCCGGTGGCCTCGACGGCCTCGGCGACGGTGTCGAAGACCGGCCGGCCGAGATGTTCCGTGCCGCCCTTTCCGGGCGTCACGCCGCCGACGACGTTGGTGCCGTTATTGATGGCGTCCTCGGCATGGAACGAGCCGATGCGGCCGGTGAAGCCTTGGACGATGATCTTGGTGTCGCGGTTGAGAAGAACAGTCATCGGCCGAGTCCCTAGCTGGCAATCTGCTTGGCCTGGCGCCAGGCGCCGACGGCCTTGTCGGCAGCGTCGCCCAGCGTCTCGGCAATGATGATCGGGTGTTCCGCCTTGGCGAGGATCTCCATCCCCTCCTTCACGTTGGTGCCTTCGAGGCGAACGATCAGCGGCACCGAGATCGTCACCTCGTCCAGCGCCTGAAGGATGCCCTCGGCAACCCAGTCGCAGCGGTTGATGCCGGCGAAGATGTTGACGAGGATCGCGCCGACATTGCCGTCGCGGAGAACGGCGCGGAACGATTTCGCCACGCGCTCCGGCGAGGCGGCGCCGCCGATGTCGAGGAAATTCGCCGGCTCGCCACCGGCGAGCTTGATCATGTCGAGCGTTGCCATCGCCAGCCCGGCGCCGTTGATGATGCAGCCGATCGTGCCGTCGAGGCCGACATAGGAGAGGCCGGAATCGTTGGCATAGGTCTCGCGCGGGTCCTCCTGCGACTTGTCGCGCAGTTCCTCCAGCTGCGGGTGGCGGAAGAAGGCGTTGGTGTCGAGGGTCATCTTGGCGTCGAGCGCGACGACGTCGCCGTCGCCGGTGGCGACCAGCGGATTGATCTCCAGCATCGCGGCGTCGTTGTCGACGAAGGTGCGATAGCAGCCGAGGATCGCGGTCGCCGCCTTGGCGATCGACTTGCCGCGGAAGCCCAGCGCGTGGGCGAGATTGCGACCGTGATAGGGGCGCAGGCCGAAGGCCGGGTCGACGGGGACGCGTATGATGGCGTCAGGATTGCTCGCCGCGACCTCTTCGATCTCCATGCCGCCCGCGGCCGAGGCGACGATGGTCACCTGCTCGGTGCCGCGGTCGATGACGAAGCCGAGATAGAATTCGCGGTCGATGTCGGTGGCGGCCTCGACATAGAGGCTCGAAATCAGCTTGCCGCGCGGGCCGGTCTGGTTGGTGACCAGCGTCTCGCCGATCAGCGCCTCGGCGGCGGCGGCGACCTCATCCTCGGAGCGGCAGATCTTGATGCCGCCGGCTTTGCCCCTGGCTCCGGAATGGACCTGCGCCTTGACCGCCCAGGTGCTGCCGCCGATTTCGCGGGCCTTCTCCACCGCCTCGTCGGCGGTGTGCGCCAGCGCGCCCTTGGCGATCGCGACGCCGTTGCGGGCGAGCAGGGCCTTCGCCTGATACTCGTGAATATCCATCGATGTTCCTGTTACGCGCTTGCCTTGGCCTTGGCGGCGGACTCGATCGCTTCGTGAATGAGGATAACGTTGCGGGCCATCCGTTCCGATGCCGCATCGATCATCTTGCCGTCAAGCGAAGCGGCGCCGCGGCCGGCGGCCTCGGCCTCCTTAAGGGCATCGATGATCTTCTGGGCCCGCTCGACCTCGTTGGGCGCCGGCGAATAGACCTCGTTGGCAAGCTCGATCTGGCTCGGATGGATCGCCCATTTGCCTTCGATGCCGAGGGCGGCGGCGCGGCGCGCGGCCTCGCGATAGCCGTCAGGATCCTTGAAGTCGCCGAAGGGACCGTCGATTGCGCGCAGGCCATAGGCGCGGCAGGCGACGGTCATGCGCGTCAGCGCCGAATGCCACATGTCGTAGGGGTAGTCGGGGCTCTGACCGCCGATATTGACGGTCCGCTTGCGGACGCTCGCGGCGTAGTCGGCGACGCCGAAATGGAGAGCCTCGAGCCGGCCCGGAAACGCTGCGATCTGCTCGACATTGGCCATGCCGAGCGCCGTCTCGATCAGGGCCTCGAGGCCGACTCTGGACTGATAGCCCTTCGCGACCTCGATCTGCGAGACCATCATCTCGACGGCGTAGAGATCGGCGGGGACGCCGACCTTCGGCACCAGGATGGTGTCGAGCTTGTCGCCCGCCTGCTCCATGACGTCGACGACGTCGCGATACATGTAGTGGGTGTCGAGGCCGTTGATCCTCACCGACACCGTCTTGCCGGCGCCGCGCCAGTCGATGTCGTTGAGCGCCTCGATGATGTTCTTGCGGGCCTGCTCCTTGTCGGGCGGAGCGACCGCATCCTCGATGTCGAGGAAGACGTAGTCGGCGGCCGATTTCGCCGCCTTTTCGATCATGGTCGGATTGGAGCCCGGAACCGCCAGCTCGGAACGCTGGACGCGGGCTTTTCGCAGATGATGAAGCGTGTGACTCAAAGGACGATGACTCCTGCCCCGGCGAGCGCGTTGTCGTTGCCTTGTTTTCGGGCACGCCCGCCGCCCGGCAGTCTCTTAGCAGCGTCGGCGAGGGTGTCCAATATCGCCGCTCCGGGCAGCTGCCATGCGCCGGCGGCCGGGCTTGGCGCCGCGCGCTTGTGGCGACGACCGGGAGAGACTAGGGTCCGCCGCCCGCCGGCAAGCGCACCGGCGTCCGCCACCGCTCACATGGCCAGACCCCCGTGTTCCGATACTTCGAGTCTCGGATTGACCTCTATCCGTCGGCGACCCCCGCGACTCCGCCGAAGGGATTGTGGTCGTTCCTCGTCCATTTCTCGCGGCCGCTGCTGCCGTGGATGGCGCTGGTTGCCATCGGCACGGCGCTCCTTTCCGTCGCCGAACTCGTCTTCATCTCGTTCCTCGGCGGGATTGTCGACTGGCTCTCCGCCGCCGACCGCGAGACCTTTCTCGACGTCCATGGCGGCGGCCTCCTCGCGATGGCAGCGGCCGTCGTCATCGCCTATCCGCTGATCGTCTTCCTGCAGTCGCTGGTCCACTTTCAGACGATCTTCGGCAACCACCCGATGCTCGTGCGGTGGATCACCCACCGCTACATGCTCGGCCAAAGCCTGGCCTTCTTCCAGGGCGAGTTCGCCGGCCGAGTCGCAACGAAGGTGATGCAGACCGCGCAGGCCGTGCGCGACGTCATGGACAAGCTCATCGACGTCTTCGTCTATGTCGTCGTCTATTTCGTCGGTGCGCTGGTGCTGGTCGGCCAGTCGGACCCGATCCTGACGCTGCCGTTGATCGCCTGGCTCGCCGGCTATCTCGCGATCCTCTTCTATTTCGTCCCGCGGATGCGGAAGATCTCGACCGCGCAGGCCGACGCCCGCGCCCAGCTCACAGGGCGCGTTGTCGACAGCTACACCAACATCCAGACGGTAGAGCTCTTCGCCCATTCGCGCGGCGAGGAAGACTATGCCCGCGAGGCGATGGACGAGTTCATGGGCACCGTCCGGCCGATGTTCCGGCTGACGACCAAGCTCCAGTTCTTCCTTGAGACGCTCAACGCCTTGCTGCTCGCCACCATCGCCGGCGTCGCGATCCTCGCCTGGGTCGACGAGGTGGTGACGATGGGCGCGATCGCGGTCGGGATCGCGCTGGTGCTTCGCCTCCGTTCGACCTCGCAATGGATCATCTGGGAAATCTCGCAGATGTTCGAACAGCTTGGCGTCGTCCAGGACGGCATCAACACGCTGTCGCAGCCGCACACGGTCACCGACCGGCCGGGCGCCTCGGCGATCGAGGTGCCGCGCGGCGAGATCCGCTTCGACGAGATCGGCTTCCATTATGGCGACGCCAAGCACGTCATCGACGGCCTGTCGCTGACGATCCGGCCCGGCGAGAAGATCGGCCTTGTCGGCCGCTCGGGAGCGGGCAAATCGACGCTGGTGAACCTCCTGCTCCGCTTCTTCGATCTGGAGAAGGGCCGCATACTGATCGATGGGCAGGACATCGCGGCGGTGACGCAGGAGAGCCTGCGCCGTTCGATCGGCTTCGTGACGCAGGACACCTCGCTGCTCCACCGCTCGATCCGCGACAACATCCGCTACGGCCGGCCGGAGGCCAGCGACGAGGAGATCGTCGAGGCGGCTCGCAAGGCCCATGCCGATGCCTTCATCCGCGAGGCGTCCGACCCCTATGGCCGGACGGGCTATGACGCGCTTGTCGGCGAGCGCGGGGTCAAGCTCTCCGGCGGCCAGCGCCAGCGGGTCGCGATCGCCCGGGTGTTCCTGAAGGACGCGCCGATCCTGGTGCTCGACGAAGCAACGGCGTCGCTCGACTCCGAAGTCGAGGCCGCGATCCAGGAGCATCTGATGTCGCTGATGGCCGGCAAGACCGTCATTGCCATCGCCCATCGGCTGTCGACCATCGCGATGCTCGACCGGCTGATCGTCATGGATCACGGCCGGATCGTCGAGGAAGGCAACCATCAGGAGCTATTGAACGGTCGCGGCCTTTACGCCCAGCTTTGGGAACGGCAGTCTGGCGGCTTCCTGGACAGTGCGGCGACGCCCCGGCGCATCGAAGCGGCAGAGTAGACAAGGGGCGGCGCGACGCGAACAAACCGCGGAGGCCCTCAACCCATGCGCATCTCAATTCCTACCCTCGCAGCGGCGGCGGCGATCGCCCTCGCGCCGGCCGTGGCGGAGGCCCAGATCGGCGTCGAGGTTCTTGCCGACGGCTTCGAGCAGCCGGTCTTCGTATCGGCACCCGCGGGCGACGAGCGAATCTTCGTCGTCGACCAACCGGGACAGATCTTCGTCATCGAGAATGGCGAGGTGCTCGAGACCCCGTTCCTCGACATCCGCAGCGATGTGAGCTTCGGCGGCGAGCAGGGCCTGCTGGGGCTCGCCTTCCATCCGCGCTATGCCGAGAACGGGCGGTTCTTCGTCAACTACACCAACAATGACGGCGACACCCGCGTCGTCGAGTTCCGCGCCTCGTCCGACCCCAACCAGGCGGCGCCGAGCACGGCCAAGACGATCATCGGCTTCGACCAGCCCGCCGGCAATCACAATGGCGGCTGGATCGGCTTCGGGCCGGACAGCTATCTCTATATCGCTACCGGCGACGGCGGCGGCGCCAATGACCGCTTCGGCAACGGCCAGAACCCCGACAGTCTGCTCGGCAAGATGCTTCGCCTCGATGTCGACCGCGGCGAGCCCTATGCGATCCCGCAGGGCAATCCGTGGGCCGATGGCGGCGGCGGGCCGGAGGCCTTCATCTACGGCCTTCGCAATCCGTGGCGGGCGACGTTCGACGAGCACGACCTCATCATCGCCGATGTCGGCCAGAACCAGTGGGAGGAGATCTCGGTGGTCTCGATCGCCGATGCGGGCGCCAATCTCGGCTGGCCGATCATGGAAGGAAATCACTGCTTCCAGGCCAATAGCTGCGACGAGGAAGGGCTGGTCCTGCCGGTCTACGAATACTCCCATGACGAGGGCTGCTCGGTGACCGGCGGCTATGTCTATCGCGGTGCCGCAATCCCGGAGGTGCGCGGGCACTACTTCTTTTCCGACTACTGCACCGGCTTCCTCAGGTCGTTCCGCTATGAGGACGGCGAGGCGGTCGACGTCATGTCGTGGACGAGCGAAGTCGGCGATCTCGGCCGGGTGCTCTCCTTCGGCTTCGACGCGTCCGGCGAGATCTACATCACCAACAATCGTGGCGAGGTCCTGAAGATCGTCGCGCAGTAGCAGCAGGTGGCCGCGGCCTTTCGGCCGCGGCCGTCTTCCCGCCGATCATGCGGGCAGTTCCCGCTCGGCGTAGACGCGCATGGCTTCGGCGCAGAAATCGGCGAGGCCCTCATGGACCGCGTCGAACTGCTTGCGGAAGTCCGGGTGGCCGGCATAGAGCTGGCCGAGCCCGATGTAGGACTCGCGCACCGGCGTCCAGTATTGCTCGAGCCACGCTCTGTGGGTCGGGATCAGCGCCTGAACCTCGGCAGAGTCCGGGCTCTTGCCTTCGGCCGCGAGGGCCCCAAGGCTCGCCAGGAACGCGTTCCAGCGTTCCGAGGATTCCTGGAACTCCTGCCTGGTCCAGCCTTTGATCCGTTCCTTCGACTCGTCGATCTTGGTCTGGACGCCGGGCCCGAACCGATCGACGAGGTCCTTCTCATATTGTCGCTGCTTCTCCTCCGAGAAGCCGGCGAACAGTTCATTGTCCGACATTGTCGTCGCTCCGTTGAGTTCGGCGATGGTCGCATCGATCGTGGTGAGGAGCCGGCGATAGCGGTCGACCTCCTTCTCCATCCGCTCGCGATGCGCCTTCAGCGCTTCAAGCCGGTCGAATTCGGGGGCCGACAGGATCGCCTTGATCTGATCCAGCGGCACGCCGAGTTCGCGATAGAACATGACGTGCTGAAGCCGGCGCAGTTCATCCTTGCCGTAGTATCGATAGCCGTTCTCGCCATAGTGGGCGGGCTTGAGGAGACCGATCTCATCGTAAAAATGGAGCGTTCGGACGGTGACGCCTGAAAGCTCCGCCACGTCTTTGACGGTGTAGTCCGGCATGGCCTCAATCCCTGTTGACCCGGCTCTGATGGGGTCTCACGTCACGTCAGGGTCAAGAGCCCCGGCGCGTTTTCTTTGCGTCGCCAGTAACCGGCACTTATCTCCGGCCGAATCCTTCACAGCAGCAAGGCAGTTTCCATGACCGATCAATCAAGCCTCGACGCCGCCAAGTCCGGCCAGTTCGCCATCGGCGGAGACATGACCGTCAACCGCCTCGGCTTCGGCGCGATGCGCGTCACCGGCAAGGGCATCTGGGGCGACCCGGAGGATCCCGACGAGGCCCGCCGGACGCTGCGGCGGGTTCCCGAGCTCGGCATCAACTTCATCGACACCGCCGATTCCTACGGGCCCGAGGTCAGCGAGAAGCTCATCAGGGAAGTGCTCCATCCCTATGGCGAGATCGTCATCGCCACCAAGGCCGGGCTCGAACGGCCGGCGCCGTTCAAATGGGACCGCAACGGACGCCCGGAGCACCTTCGCCGCCAGGCCGAAGGCAGCCTCAAGCGCCTCGGCGTCGAGCGTATCGACCTCTGGCAGCTGCACCGCATCGACGAGAAGGTGCCGCGCGAGGAGCAGTTCGACGCGATCCGAGACATGCGCGACCGCGGCCTCATCCGCCACATCGGGCTTTCTGAGGTGACGGTCGAGGAGATCAAGGCGGCGCGGCGATACTTCCCCGTCGCGACCGTGCAGAACCGCTACAATCTCACCGACCGTGGCAGCGAGGACGTGCTCGATTTCTGCGAAGCCGAGAGCATCGGCTTCATGCCGTGGTACCCGCTGGCGGCGGGCAATCTCGCCGAGGCCGGGTCCGAGCTCGCCGATCTCGTCAGCCGGGCGACGCCGGGGCAGATCGCGCTTGCCTGGCTGCTCAAACGCTCGCCGGTGATGCTGCCGATCCCGGGCACCGGCAAGGTCAAGCATCTGGAGGAGAACACCGCCGCAGCCTCGGTCGAGCTCAGCGACGAGGAGTTCGCCGCGCTCGATCGCTTCGGCAGGGGCGAGTAGCTGCGCGGAGGAGATTCCGGGTTTCGCTTCGCGGCCCCGGAACGACGACAATTCAATCGTGTCGTTCCGGCCGAAGCGCAGCGTAGAGCCGGAACCTCAAGCAAGGGAGGACCAGCGTGGCCGGGCATCAGACATTGCGAGACGCCTGCGTATCGATCGGAGCTGCGCTCGCAATCGGGGCTGTTGGTGCGGCCAGCCCAGCGCTTGCGCAGGAGAGCTCGCAGGCCGAGCTGGTCGACGTTGCCCCGGTGGAAGAGGTGCGCCAGGTCGGCTCGGACGTGTTCGTGCGGACCGACCGCTGGCTCCGCGCCTTCGACTGCGACGGAGCGCTCTGCTTCGAGCGCGCGACGCCGCCGCGTCTCGAGACCCCGCGCGACGGCATTCCCGATGGCACGGTCGCCCGCGCGGCCGGCGCCGGCGTGGTGGCCGCCTGGTATACCGACCCCACGACGCGCTATGCGCACGGCATCCTTGGCGACGCCATCGAGGCGGCGACGCTCGTCGCCCGCGACGATGGCGGCAATACGCTTCGCTTCGAAGCGGCGCTCAACCGCGTGTTCGAGGATCTGACGCCGCGGATCGCCGACATCGACGGCGACGGCTTCAACGACATCGTCACGATCCGCTCCGGCCTGACGACCGGGGCCGCGCTTGCCGTCTTCTCCATCATCGACGGTGAACTCGTGGAGCTGGCGGCGACGTCCGGCATCGGCCGCAACAATCGCTGGCTCAACGTCGCCGGTATCGCCGACTTCGACGGCAACGGCACGCTCGATATCGCCATCGTCAAGACGCCGCATATCGGCGGAACGCTCGAATTCTGGACTTTGCGGGGCGGCAGACTGACGCTCATCGCTTCGGTTCCCGGCTTCTCCAACCACGCCATCGGCTCGACCGAGCAAGGGCTTTCGGCCGTCGCCGACGTCAATGGCGACGGCGCCGCCGATCTCGCGGTTCCGGATGACCGCCGCTCGACGCTGAGGCTGGTGTCCGCCGCGGACGGGCGGGTGATGGTGCTCGCCTCAATTCCGCTCGGCGGCGAGGTCGTCACCGCGATCGGCACGATGACGATCGGTGGTGCCCCGGCGTTTCTCGCCAGTCGCAGCGATGGGGCGTTGGTACTGGTTCGGCCCGGCGGCTAGGGAGCCGCCTTGTCCTGTCCGACGGCATAGAGCTCCAGTGGCGTTCCGATGCCGCGAAGCTCGACCGGGCCGAGGTTCTCGGCGTTGGCCTCGGCGGGAAGGTCGAGCTTCTCCACCACGGCCGACGAAACCAGGAATGGCCGCTGGAACGTCCGACACGCCTGCTCGATCCGTGCTGCGGTGTTGAGCGTGTCGCCGAGATAGACGATCTCGTGCTTGAGCGTGCCGACCTCGCCGGTGACGACCGGGCCCATATGCATGCCGGCCCAGGTCTGCGGCGCCACGCCGAACGCAGCGAAATATTCCGGCGCCGCCTCGTCGAGATGCTTCTGCATCGCCCAGGCAAATCGGAGACAGGCGGCGTTCCGCAGACCTTCCGCCGCCCGCCAGGTGAGGATCACCTCGTCGCCGACATAGCGGTGAATCTCGGCGCCGAAGCGAACTGCGTTGGCCGAGACGTCGGCGATGAAGCGCTTCAGAAACGCATGATAGCGGAGGTTGCCGAGCCGCTCGGCGATGCCGGAGGATTCGCGGAGATCGACGAGCAGAAAGATACGCACCTCCTCGCGCGGGCGGTGGTAGCGGCCAAGCAGCAGCGACGGGAGCACGCCCGGCCCGAGAAGACGGGCGATGAGCAGCGTGAAATTGATGGCGATGGCGACGGCGAAAGTGGCCGCCACGGTCCAGCCCATCTCGGCCGTTGCGAGCTCGTCGGTCGGCACCTCGGCGACGAGCAGCAGCGGCACGCTGATGCCAACGACGATGATCGCCAGCCACACCAGGCTTCGCGTGACGAGGATGACCAGGAACGGCGCTTCCCGCCAGCGCCGCGAGACAAGGCCGACGCCCCAGCTGACGTCGAAGGTGACGGTGCCAAGGGCAAGGAGCCCGCCGATGAAGCCGCCGGCAACAACCGACGTGCCGTCGCTCTCGCCGAGAAAGTAGCCGAGCACGCAGCCAAACAGCACGCTGAACGGCAGGACGATGACGGTGATTCTCAATACCGTCTGCCACTGTTCGGATCTCGACACCTGGCTCGCCTCCTCGGAGGGGTTGTTGCCCGCACGGGCATGGCCGTTATAACGGCCGCCTTTCCCAAGGGGGCCAAATGACTGCTGAAACCACTTATGACGTACTCGGTATCGGAAACGCGATCGTCGATGTGATGACACGGGCCGAGGACGACCTGCTCGTCGCCGAGGGTCTCGCCAAGGGCTCGATGCATCTGATCGACGCCAAGCAGGCCGAGTCGCTCTATTCCCGCGTCGGGCCGGCGACCGAATCGTCAGGCGGCTCGGCGGGCAACACCGTGGCCGGCCTTGCCTCGCTCGGCGGACGCGCCGCCTTCATCGGCAAGGTCGCCGACGATCAGCTCGGCGACGTCTACCGCCACGACATGTCGGCGATCGGCGTCGGCTACCGGACGCCGGCGCTCAGCGGCGGCGACCCCACCGGGCGCTCGATCATCCTGGTGACGCCGGACGGAGAGCGGACGATGAACACCTTCCTCGGCGCGGCGCAGGCGCTGTCGCCGGACGACATCGACGCCGATCTCGTCGGCTCGGCCGCAATCACGTTCCTCGAAGGCTATCTTTGGGACCCGCCGGCGGCGAAGGACGCCTTCCGCCGCGCCGCAACGCTCGCCCACGAGGCGGGGCGGAAGGTTGCTCTGACGCTCTCCGATTCGTTCTGCGTCGACCGCTATCGCGACGAGTTCCTCGAACTCATCCGGACGGGCGCGGTCGATATCGTGCTTGCCAATGTCTCGGAGCTGAAGTCGCTCTACGAGACCGCCGATCTCGAAAGCGGGCTCCGCGCCCTCCGGGACGATGCCGCCCTCGCCGCGGTGACGGCGAGCGAGGACGGCTCCTTTGTCCTGTCAGATGCCGGGGTCGAGCAAGTCGAGGCGGCGCGGGTGGAGGAGCTGGTCGACGCGACCGGGGCGGGCGATCTCTATGCCTCCGGCTTCCTGCTCGGCGTCGCCCGCGGTATGCCGCTCGCCGCCGCCGCTTCACTCGGCTCATTCGCCGCCGCGGAGGTGATCTCCCATATGGGCGCGCGGCCGGAGGTCAATCTCGAAGAAGCGGCGCGGCGCGCCGGCTTCGTGCTCTAGCGGCCGATCAGCCGGCTGACGAGCTTGGCCGTGTAGTCGACCATCGGCACCACCCGCGCATAGTTGAGCCGCGTCGGTCCGATGACGCCGAGCGCGCCGACGATGCGCTGGTCGGAGTCGTGGAAGGGCGAGACCACCAGCGACGATCCGGACAGCGAGAACAGCCGCGACTCCGAGCCAAGGAAGATGCGGACGCCGTGACCGGTCTCGGCGTTGGAGAGCAGCGAGATCAGCTCGCGCTGGGTTTCGAGGTCGTCGAAAAGGAGCCGAATGCGCTCCAGATCCTCCGCCGCACGAACGTCCTCCAGCAGGTTCGAGCGGCCCCTGACGATCAATGTCTCCGGCCGGTCCGAGCTGGCGTCGGCCCAGCTGGCGACGCCGGCCTCGACGAGGCGGGCGGTCAGCTGATCGAGCTCGGCCTGCAGGACCTTCCGCTGCTGCTCGAGTTCGTCGCGCGCCTCCGACAGGGTGCGGCCGCGAAGCGCGCGGTTGAGGTAGTTGGCGGCTTCCACGAGGGCCGACGGCGTGGTGCCGGGGTCGATGTCGATGAGTCGGTTTTCCACCGAGCCGTCCTCGCCGACCAGCACCACCAGCGCGCGGTTCGGCTCGAGGCGCACGAACTCAATGTGCTTGAGGCGGATATCGGCCTTGCCGGCGAGAACGATGCCGGCGCCGCGCGACAGCCCCGACAGGCTGCGGCTTGCCTCGGACAGAACGTCCTCGACGGTCCGTCCGGGGTCCTTCGCCTTGATCGCCGCCTCGATGCTGCGCCGCTCGGACGTTGTGAGATCGCCGATCTCGAGGATGGCGTCGATGAAGAATCGTAGGCCGGTCTCGGTCGGCACGCGGCCCGCCGATGTGTGCGGCGAGAAGATGAGGCCGAGCTGCTCGAGGTCGGCCATGACGTTGCGGACCGACGCCGGCGAGAGGCTCACCGGAAGCAGGCGGCTGATATTGCGCGAGCCGACCGGCTCGCCCGTGTCGAGATAGGTCTCGACCAGCTGGCGGAATATGTCGCGGGCGCGTTCGTCGAGGCCGGGCTGCCCGGCGCCCCCCAGAAGCGAGGGCCGGTCGGTGTCGCGGGGAATATCGTTCATGACCCCCTCATTAAGGGACGGGACCGGCGTCGCTTCAAGCCGGACTTTACCGCGATGGCGAACGGTGGCACCAAGCCCGCCACTTCAGCGGAGACGAGACAAGCATGCGGCCGTCGAAACGAGCCCCTGACGAATTGCGGGCCGTGAGCCTCGAACGTGGCGTCGCCCGCCACGCCGAGGGATCGTGCCTGGTGCGCTTCGGCGACACCATGGTCCACTGCACCGCCAGCGTCGAGGAGCGCGTGCCGCCCTGGCTCCGCGGTGGCGGCAAGGGCTGGGTGACTGCCGAATACGGCATGCTGCCGCGCTCGACCCACAGCCGCATGCAGCGCGAGAGCGCCAAGGGCAAGCTGTCCGGCCGTACGCAGGAAATCCAGCGGCTGATTGGCCGCTCGCTCCGTGGCGTCGTCGACCTCACGGCGATCGGCGAGCGCCAGATCGTCGTCGATTGCGACGTCATCCAGGCCGACGGCGGAACGCGGACCGCGGCAATCACCGGCGGCTGGGTCGCGCTGCATGACTGCTTCGAATGGATGAAGGCGCGCGACATGCTGTCCGGCAACGCGCTCGGCGATCATGTCGCCGCGATCTCGGCGGGCTACTTCCAGTCCGAGCCGGTTCTCGACCTCGACTATGACGAGGACTCCGAAGCCGACACCGACGCCAATTTCGTCATGACCGGCAAGGGCGGGATCATCGAGATTCAGGGGACGGCCGAGAAGGAGCCGTTCAGCGAGGACGAGTTTACCGCGCTGATGGCCCTCGCCCGCTCCGGCATCGACCGGCTGATCGAGCTGCAGAAGCTCGCGGTGCTTTGACCACTCGGATCCTCGCCCCGGGCGAGCGGCTGGTGATCGCCAGCCACAATTCCGGCAAGGTAGCCGAGATCGCCGCGCTGATTCGCCCGATCGGCGTCGAGGCGGTGTCTGCCGGCGAGCTCGGGCTCGCCGAACCGGAGGAGACCGGAGAAACGTTCGAGGAGAACGCCGCGATCAAGGCCGTCGCCGCCGCGGGCGCCTCGGGGCTTCCTGCGCTCGCGGACGATTCGGGCCTTGCCATCGATGCGCTCGGCGGCGAGCCGGGCATTTACTCTGCGCGCTGGGCCGGGCCCGACAAGGACTTTGCGCGCGCGATGCGGCTGGTTGAGGAACGGCTGCAGCAGGCAGGCGCGACATCGCCGGAGCAGCGTCGGGCACGGTTCGTCGCCGTGCTTTGCCTGGCGCGTCCGGATGGCGAATTGCTGACCTGGCGCGGCGAGATTACGGGCGAGTTGGTGTGGCCACCGCGCGGCGAGAAGGGCTTCGGCTACGATCCGATCTTTCGTCCCGAAGGACACGACCGGACCTTCGGCGAGATGGAGGCCGGCGAGAAGCATGGCTGGAGACCGGGGATGACGCCGCTTTCGCACCGCGCCCGCGCCTTCGCCGCGCGTGCCCGCGACCTCGGAGTGCAGTGAGCACGATGGGCAATCCGTCGGAAGCCGGCTTCGGCGTCTACGTCCACTGGCCGTTCTGCGCCGCCAAATGCCCCTATTGCGATTTCAACAGCCATGTTCGCCATCAGCCGATCGACCAGGCGCGGTTCACCGAAGCGTTCCGCCGCGAGATCAGGACGACCGCCGCCCGTACGCCCGGGCGTTCGGTCGGCAGCATCTTCATCGGCGGCGGCACGCCTTCGCTGATGGAGCCGGCGACCGTCGGCGCGATCCTCGACGAGATCGCCGGGCAATGGTCGGTCGAGCCCGACGCCGAGATCACGCTTGAGGCCAATCCGTCGAGCGTCGAGGCCGAGCGCTTCCGCGGCTACCGCGCCGCCGGGGTCAACCGCGTCTCGCTCGGCGTCCAGGCGCTCAACGATCGCGACCTCCGTTTTCTCGGCCGGCTTCACAGTGTCGAGGATGCGCTGAAAGCCGTCGAGACGGCGCGGGAGGTGTTTCCGCGCCTCAGCTTCGATCTCATCTATGCGCGGCCGGAGCAGTCGGCGGCGGAATGGGAGCGCGAGCTGACCGCCGCGATCGAACGCGCGGCCGATCATTTGTCGCTCTACCAGCTGACCATCGATGAAGGGACGCCGTTCTTTGCCCTTCGCGAGGCCGGCAAGCTGGCTGTGCCCGGCGACGAGCACGCCGCGGAACTCTATCGCGTGACGCAGGAGGTCTGCGCCCGCCACGGCCTTTCCGCCTACGAGATCTCGAACCACGCCAAGCCGGAGGCCGAGTGCCGGCACAATCTCGTCTACTGGCGATACGGCGAATATGCCGGCATCGGACCGGGCGCCCATGGCCGGCTGATCGTTCCGGAGGGCCGGCGCGCCACGGCAATGATCGCCGAGCCGGAGCGCTGGCTGGAGCGGGTCGAGAGCTGGGGCGACGGGCTCGAAAGCGACGAACTCCTCACCCGCGAGGAGGAAGCCGACGAGATGCTGCTGATGGGGCTCCGGCTCGCCGAGGGCATCGACCTCGAGCGCTACCGTCAAATCTCCGGCCGCGACCTCGACCCCGGACGGCTGCGCGACCTCACCGAGAACGGCATGGTCGAAACGCTCCACGAGGACCGCGTCCGGGTGACGCCGAGCGGCGCCTTCGTGCTCGACGCGGTCGTGGCCGACCTCGCGGCCTGACTAGAAGAGGTTTCCGAAGCCGGCGAAGCCGCCGCCTCCACCGCCGCCCGCAAAGGTCTGCGAGAAGCTCGTCGGCGCCGGATCGACGACCGTCACGCCGTTGCGCGTGATCTCGTAGACGGCGAGCGTGCGCTGGTTGGTGCCGTTGGAGAGGAAACGGAAGGCGCCGTCGATGCCGCGGAAGCCGTTCGGATCGGTGATCGTCGCAGCCGAATAGCGGTTGGCGCCGAAGCTGGCGGCAAGCCCCGCGGCAAGGATCGTCGCGTCATAGCCGAGGCTCGCGGTCGGGAACGGACGCGCGCCATAGGCGGCGGCGTAGCGCGTGGCGAAGGATTCGAAGCCCGCCGTCTCCGGGCCCGGATACCAGCCGCCGACCATGGTCGGCTCGTTCTTGATGCGGTTGTCGTTCCAAAGGCCGGAGCCGAGCAGGCGGACATCGTCGAAATCGACGCCCTGCGCGGCCATGATCTGGACCATGAACGGCGTCGCATCGCCGCCATCGGGGACGAAGACGGCGTCGGCCTGACCGGAATTGACGATCTCGGCGACGGCCTCGGCGCTGACCTGCATGGCGCCGCGATCGAGTTCGTAGCGCTCGACGACGACGAGCCGGGCACCGCTCGCGGACATCGTCTCGCGAAGCGCGGCCTCGACGACGGTGCCATAGGCGTTGTTCGGAAGCAGCGCCGCCACCGCTGTGACACCGCGCGAGGCGGCGAACGGAATGATCCGCTGCACGTCGGAGCGCGGCAGGAACGACAGGAGGTAGACCCCCGACGACGCGACGGCGGCGTCGGTCGAGAAGGCGACCATCGGAACCCGCGCGGATCGTGCGACAGCAGCCGCTGGCGGAACGCTGTCGGCGAAGAGCGGGCCGAGAATGAGCTCGGCGCCCTGGGCGACGGCTTCCGTGGCGGCAGCGCGGGCGCCTTCCGGCGTGCCGCCGGTATCCTTCACCATCACCAGAATGTCGGCGCCGGAGAACTCGTTGAGGGCGAGCTCGGCGGCGTTGCGGATGTTTCGCGCGGCCTGTGCGGCATTGCCGTTGGCCGACAGCGGAACGAGCAGCGCGACGCGAACCGAACCGCTGCCGAGCACCTCGCCTGTGACGGGCTGGGCCGGGCCGGCCGGCGCCGTTGCTGGCGCGGGATTGAGGGAGAAGCCGGCGGGGGTGCAGCTCGCCAGGAACACCAGCATCGTCGAGACGATGCCGAACGAAAAGAGCCGGCGGCTCACGCTTGATACTCGCTGGCGCAAATGCCCACTCCCCTAGCCCTTCGGGCCACTCATGCTGCTAGAAAGGTGCAAAAGTAGTGGAGGTCTGAATGTCCTGTCAAAGTGACGGGATTGTGTCTCGTGGCGAAATTGCGGCCGGCGTTGCGTCGCCGGCGCGTCGACCTGCGTCCGATCGATGACACCACGCCACTATGTCGTGAATGGCGTCGAAGTCGAGGCGCCGTCGCTGCCGGCCGGCCTCTTCATTGTGTCGACGCCGATCGGGAATCTCGGCGACATCACGCTGCGGGCCCTCGCAACGTTCGCCGCTGCCGACATCATTGCGTGCGAGGACACGCGGGTGACGGGTCGGCTGCTCCGCCATTACGGCATCTCGACGCGCCTCGTGTCGTACAACGACCACAACGCGCCACGGCGGCGGCCGGAGTTGCTCGAAGCGCTTGGTGCCGGCCAATCGGTCGCGCTCGCCAGCGACGCCGGCACCCCGCTGATCTCCGATCCGGGCTATCGGCTGGTCGGCGAAGCGGTCGCCGGCGGCCATGACGTCGTGCCGATCCCGGGCGCGTCGGCGGTGCTTGCCGGCTTGGCAGCGGCAGGCCTGCCGACGGACGCCTTCCTGTTCGCGGGCTTTCTCCCGCCCAAGCCCGGCGAGAGGCGATCGCGTCTCACCGATCTCGCCGCGGTGCCGGCAACGCTCGTCTTTTACGAGTCGGCGCAACGTGTGGCGGCGGTACTGGCCGACATCGCTGAAACCCTCGGCAAGGACCGCGCCGTCGTGATGGCGCGCGAGCTCACCAAGCTGCACGAAACGATCCGCCGCGGCAGCGCCGAGGAGCTTGCCCAAACGCTTGCCGCCGAACCGACGCCGAAGGGCGAGATCGTGCTTCTGGTCGGGCCGCCGGCCGCGGCCGAGCCTTCCGAAGCCGAGATCGACGAACGCCTTCGCGTGGCGCTTGCCAGCGCCAGCCTCAGCCGCGCCGTTGCCGACGTCGTGCGCCAGACGGGCGCGCGGCGCTCGGAGGTCTACAGCCGCGCGCTGGCGATCAGGGACGAGGCGGGTGGCGGCGCGTAGCGCCGAGATCCGCCGGCGGGCCGAGCGGCGCGGGCGCCGGGCGGAGGCGATCGCGGCGTTCTATCTCCGGCTCAAGGGCTATCGCGTGGTCGCGCGGCGCTACAAGACGCCGGTCGGCGAGATCGACCTCGTGGTGCGCCGCGGCGGCACGCTCGCCTTCGTCGAGGTCAAGGCGCGCGGCGACGACGAAGCCGCGATCGAGGCGGTGGGCCCCGACGGCCGGCGCCGCATAGCACGCGCGGCGGAGACCTGGCTGACCCGCTATCCGGCGGCGTCCGAGATGCAGCTCCGCTTTGACGTCGTTGTGGTTGCGCGCGGCCTGTCGTTGCCGCGGCATCTCCGCCACGTCTTCCATGCCGGCGGCCGATTGTGACGATGCGCTTGCCAAGCGCCGCCCCGGTGCCTAACGCGGGCGGCATGGAGGGCCGATGAGTCTCACCGTCGCGGTCCAGATGGACCACATCGCCAGGATCGGCATCGCCGGCGACACCACCTTCGCACTGATGCTGGAGGCGGCGCGGCGCGGCCACCGGCTGTTCCACTACACGCCCGACCGCCTTGCTCTTCGCGGCGGCGCGGCCGAGGCGCGGATCGAGCCGGTGACGGTGCGCGACGAGCCGGGCAACCATTTCCACCTCGGCGAAGGCAGGGTCACCGACCTTTCGACGATGGACGTGGTGCTGCTGCGTCAGGACCCGCCCTTCGACATGGCCTATATCTCGACGACACATATCCTGGAGCGGGTCCACCCGAAGACGTTGGTGGTGAATGACCCGGTGTCGGTCCGCAACGCGCCGGAGAAGCTCTTCGTCACCGAGTTCCAGGACCTGATGCCGCCGACCCTGATCACGCGCGACCGCGAGGAGATCCGCCGCTTCCGCGCCGAGCATGGCGACATCATCATCAAGCCGCTCTACGGCAATGGCGGCGCCGGCGTGTTCCGCCTGTCGAGCGGCGACCAGAATCTCTCCGCGCTGCTCGAGCTGTTCGAGACCGCGTTCCGCGAGCCCTTCGTCGTCCAGCGCTATCTCCCCGAGGTCCGGGCCGGCGACAAGCGCATTATCCTCGTCGACGGCGAGGCGGTGGGCGCCATCAACCGGGTGCCGGCCGAGGACGAGACGCGTTCCAACATGCATGTCGGCGGTCGCGCCGAACCGGCGGAACTCACCATGCGCGACCGCGAGATCTGCGCCGCCATCGGCCCCGAACTGAAGG
>CAZSXA010000017.1:0-3788 GCA_964611195.1 uncultured Bauldia sp. | reverse complement strand
CCCGCTACATCAGCGGCACCCTCGGCGTGCTCCACGGCACCCGCACCGTGCTGCTGCAGGACGACGACGGCCAGATCGCCACGACGCACTCGATCTCGGCCGGCCTCGACTACGCCGCCATCGGCCCCGAACTGAAGGCCCGCGGTTTCGTCCTCGTCGGGATCGACGTCATCGGCGACTGGCTGACGGAGATCAACGTCACCTCGCCGACGGGCATCCGCGAGGTAAAGCGCTTCGGCGGCGCCGACATTGCCGCTCTCACCTGGGATGCGATCGAAGGCCGCCTCGGGCGCTCCTGATCGCTCCGTAAAAAGAAATCGTCCCTCGCTGAAACCCGGTCCGGGTCCGGCCCGTAGCTGCGCCCATGTTGCCGACGAACGGCAGCGACGGCCGGCATATCGCCGGCCGGCCTAGACGGGGCTCAAATCAGGAGTGAAGACATGAAACGGACTCTCGCAGCCATCACGCTGGCCGCTGGCGCGCTCGCCGCCGGCCCGGCCCTGGCCGACCATCTCAACATCGACACCGATGGCCTCTGGAACCGCGGCGCCGCGGTGATCGTGCCCTCCGTCAAGATCGACGAGCCGGGCTTCATCGTGATTCACGCCGTCGTCGACGGCGAGGTCATCGTGCCCGCCTCCATCGGCCACACCTATCTGCAGGCCGGCACCACGATGAACGTCGACATCACCGCCGATTACGGCCTCGAGCCGGGCGAGGATTTCATCCTCATGCTGCACTACGACACCAATGGTGATGGCGTCTATTCGTTCGGCGAGGGCATGACCGACGTCGATACGCCGGCGCTCAATGCGGAGGACGCTCCTTACGTCCAGCCTTTCACCGGCGGCGCCGGGATGTAACCTACCGAACATACAGCGTGGGGTTGCCTGAAAAACGCGCAGCCCCACGCTGCTTTCGGTTTGCCTCGGCAGCTTTCTCGTCATAAGTCGATTTCCCCTGTTGCGAGCCTTAGCCGGCTTTGCTAACCAGGGTTGTGCGCTACGGCCGAAACAGGCAATGGTTGCGTCATGGGTTCGGTCGTCATAACGGGTGCATCGACGGGGATCGGGCGAGCCATCGCCGAAGTCCTTTGTGCGTCCGGCCATCGCGTGTTCGCCAACGTCCGCCGAAAGGAGGACGCCGAGGGGATCGAGGCGGCGCTCGGCCAGAACTGCCGTGCGATCCGTTTCGACGTCCGCGACGACAAGGCCATTGCCGACGCGGCGGCGGCCGTCGCGGCGGAACTCGGCGATGACGGCCTCGACGCCCTCGTCAACAATGCCGGGATTGCCGTGCCGGGCCCGATCGAGCACGTTCCGCTCGCGCAGTTCCGCGATCAGTTCGAGGTCAATGTCGTCGGCGTCGTCGCGGCGACGCAGGCCTTCCTGCCGCTCCTGAAGACCGGCGGGCGCGGCGGACGGATCGTCAACATCTCGTCGATCAGCGGCACGATCACCTACCCCTTTCTCGGCCCCTATTCGGCGTCGAAGTTCGCGCTCGAAGCGCTCTCCGACGCGATGCGGCGCGAGCTTGCCATCGCCGGGATCGACGTCAGCGTGATCCAGCCGGGGCGGTTCGCGACGCCGATCTGGCAGAAATCCGACGTCGCGGAGGGCAGCGTCCCCGACGACAGCCCCTATCACGGCCCGCTTGCCGCGTTCGAGGCGGCCGGCTCCGACGGATCCGACGGCATGCATCCGGAGCGGATCGGCCATCTTGTCGCCGAGATTCTCGCCAGCCCGCGCCCGCGCCCGCGCTACCGGGTCACCCGCTCGCCGATGACCCAATGGCTGGCGCGGCGGCTTTCGACCCGCCTTCTCGACCGCATCATGGCGCGACGGCTCGGAATGCCCGCCCCCGGAAAGCGGGGTGGCGGCGGCCCGGGCTGAGCCCTATTTTGAGGCGGACCAGCGACAGCTCGTGGAGGCAGGCATGAAAGTGGGCGTTCTTGGAACCGGCGACGTCGGAAAGTCGCTGTCGGCGGGGTTTCTCGCTACCGGCCATTCGGTGATGATGGGCTCGCGCACGGCCGACAATCCGGCCGCCACCGAATGGGCCGACGAAGCCGGCGCCGAAGCCTCGGCCGGCACCTTCGCCGACGCGGCAGGCTATGGCGATCTCATCGTCGTCGCCACCAAGGGCGCCGCGCTCGCCGAAACCGTGGAGATGGCGGGCGCCGCCAAATTCTCCGGCAAGGTCGTCATCGACGTCACCAACCCGCTGGACTTCTCCAAGGGCACGCCCGACCTTGCCATCAAGGGCGACGATTCCGGCGGCGAGACGCTGCAGCGCCTTCTCCCCGACGCCCATGTCGTTAAGGCCTTCAACATCGTCAATCACACGCTGATGTTTCGGCCGGACCTTCCCGGCGGCCCGCCCGACATGTTCATCGCCGGCAACGACACCAAGGCGAAGGAAACCGTCACCGGGATCCTCAAGGATTTCGGCTGGCCGGCGATCGACCTCGGCGGCATTCACTCGGCGCGCTGGCTGGAAGCGATGACGATGGCCTGGGTGATGGCCGGCATGGCGACGCAGAACTGGCGTCAGGCGTTCAAGCTGCTGCGGGAGTAGGCGGGGCCGCGCCGCAACCGCGGCTTGCCTTTCTGTTCTTCCTATGTTCTTCTGCGCCTGGATCGCGCTAGCCAGCGCCGGGGCAGTCTATGGTCAGTCACGTCACCACCGTCGCCTTCCGGGGCATCGAAGCCGTGCCGGTCGATGTGCAGGTGCAGATCGCGCCGGGGCTGCCGCATTTCGCCATTGTCGGCCTTCCGGACAAGGCGGTCGGCGAGAGCCGCGAGCGAGTGCGCTCGGCGCTCCACGCCTCCGGCCTGTCGCTGCCGCCGAAGCGGATCGTCGTCAATCTCGCGCCCGCCGATCTGCCGAAGGAAGGCAGCCATTACGATTTGCCGATCGCGCTCGGCCTGATGGCGGCGATCGGCGCGCTGCCGGACGACCAGCTGGCCGATCATGTCGTCCTCGGCGAACTCGCCCTCGACGGCACCATCGCACCGGTCGCCGGGGTGCTGCCTGCCGCGATTGCCGCCAACGGCATGGAGCGCGGGCTTATCTGCCCGCTCGTCTCCGGGCCGGAGGCCGCCTGGGCGAGCAACGAGATGGCGATCCTCGCGCCGCGGAGCCTCATCGCCATCGCCAATCACTTCAAAGGCACGCAGATCCTGTCGCGGCCGGAGCCGGCTTTCGCCGCCGCCCCGGCGATCCTCCCCGATCTCGCCGAGATCAAGGGCCAGGAGACGGCGAAACGGGCGCTCGAAGTGGCCGCGGCCGGCGGCCACAACCTCCTGATGGTCGGCCCGCCCGGCGCCGGCAAGTCGATGCTGGCGGCGCGGCTGCCCTCGATCCTGCCGCCGCTGATGCCGGCGGAGCTGCTCGGCATCAGGTAGCAAATGCACCAAGGCTGTGGAATCCCTCGCGCACGGAACGTTAACCGCAATCGGGGAGTTTTGTGACTATGACCGAAGAGAGAGAGCCGCGCGACCTGTGGCAGACGTTCGACCTGCTGGCGACCGTGCGGCCATTCCGATACGACGACCCCGACACGGGGCAGACTGTCGCGCTATCGGTATCAGAGAACTACGCGACCCTAACGGTAGGGTCGCGTAGCTATTACTTCATCCGGGAGACCGGCGCGTTCGACGGTGTGTCGATTAACGCCGCTCCGGAGTCCGAGTGAGTGTCTGCATCGATTCCCAAGCGCGCGCTTGGACCTCGGTGACAGGCCCCCACACCACGTTGAGAATGCCGTTCGGCCACCTCACCTGGTG
>CAZSXA010000016.1:0-22655 GCA_964611195.1 uncultured Bauldia sp. | reverse complement strand
CACGATTTCCCGGAGATCGGCCATCGCGTCATGCTGTTGAACGGAAGGCGAATCGACCACCTGCGTCTCATCCTTCTGGCGTTCGAAGACATCACCGAGCAACGACGGGCGCGGCGCTTGGAGGAGGCCCGGCTGTCCGAACTTGCCCACACCATAAAGAACCTCTTCGCGATGGTTCAGGCGCTGGCCTACCAGACACCGGCGCCGACGCCGGATGCCTATAAGGATGCCTTCCTCGGTCGCGTGAAGGCCCTTGCCGTGTCGCAGGGTATCCTGTTGGAGAGCGAATGGCAGCGCGCGGACCTGCGCCAGTTGCTTGCCGGATTGCTGTTGCCGCATCTGCACGGACACGAGGAACGGATCGAGATGAGCGGCCCGGCGGCACCGCTGTCGAAGGATCAGACGTCGGCCTTGGCGCTCGTGGTCAACGAGCTGGCGACCAACGCGATGAAGTACGGAGCGCTGTCGAACGAGACCGGAAGGGTCATGCTGACATGGGAAGTCGGCGATGACCGGCTCCATCTGAAGTGGCGCGAGCTCGGTGGGCCGGAGGTCAACCCCGAGCCGGAAACCGGGTTCGGCACGCTGTTGATCGAGCAACTGAGCGGTCAGCAACTCGGGGGCAGGGCGGAACAAACCTTCGACCCATCGGGTTTGCTCGTTCAGATCGAGTTTCCCTTGAGCACATGAAAGGCGGTGTTTGTCCGATTCCCGCGCACCAAGAGAGCCCCGCATCCTGATCGTTGAGGATCAGGTGCTCATCGCCGTGGAGCTTGAGCACCGTGTCAAAGGTCTCGGCTACGGTGTGGTCGGTCCGGCGACCAGCATCCGATCGGCCCTGGCGTTTCTCGATGATGCCGCGCCGCCCGACGCCGCCCTGCTCGACATCCAGCTCGGCGAGGAACGCGTGACGCCCGTTGCCCGCCGGTTGCGGGCACTCGGTGTGAAATACGCCCTCGTGACGGGATATGCCCGGCTCGCCCTCGAGGAGCCCGAGTTGAACGGGGTCCCTCGGCTCAGCAAGCCGGGCACCTCTCCCGAACTGGAGCGCATGCTGGAGGGGCTGGTCGCAGAGCCGAAATGAGCGACCCGGCGCGTCGGATCGGCCGCGTCAGCAGTCGCGATTGTCGATCGCGCCGTCCGGCATCCTCGTCTGGCAGAGGCGCACTCCGGTGAGATCGGCGTCGGTGATCACCGCGCCCTCGAGTGTTGCGCGCTCCAGATTGACCCCCGCCAGATTGGCACCGGAAAGGTCGGCGCCGGCGAGCACCGTGCCGGAGAGATTGGCGCCGGAGAAGTCGGCGCCGGAGGCGGTGGCTCCACGAAGGTTGGCGTTGGAAAGGTTGGCGTCGGCAAGCGTGGCGCCCGTGAGATCGACGCGCGGCAGTGTCGCCATCCGCAGTCCGGCTTCCGTCAGGTCCGCCCCCGCCAAGATAGCCTCGGTCAGCACGGCGGTATCGAAATAGGTGTTGACGAGAACGGCGTCGGTGAGGTCGGCGCGCGTGAGGTTGCCGGAGCGGACATAGGCCTCGGTGAGGTCGATGCCGACGAGAATCGCGTCGGTCATGTTCACCGTGGCGACATATGCGTCGACGAGGTCGGCGCCCGACAGGTCGGCGCCCACGAGGTTGGCGCGGCTGATATCGCAGCCGGGGCAGGCATTGGTGGCGAGAAGCTGCTCGAGCTCGGCCTCGTCGAACGCGGCGGCCGGCGATGCTGCGAGCAGCAATGCAGCGCAAGCGACTGCCGCTAAGCGCAGGGCTCCCGGCCCGAGGTGACCGTTGAAGTCGGGGCCCGTGTCATTCGTCGGGCTCGAATCGTCAGATTGTACTGCAAGGTCCATGGCTGCCTCCCTCACGATCTCGGCCGTGCAAGGCGCACCTCCGCAGATCGACATCCGATCATCGCGGCGGTGTGACGGAAGCCAACCTATGGGCAGTATCGGCTTTGCTAATGGCCGGGTCCGGTTCTGGTTGATCGCAGTCGGACGGTTTCAACCGAAAGCTAGCTCGGACGGCGCCCGTTCGCTCGCCCGTCCGCCTTCCTCAGGCTCCGTATCTTGGCGAGCTCACGCTCGAATTCGTCCTCGATCTGATGCGCTTCCTCTCCGACGAAATCGAGAAAGGCCTGCGCGAGCACGGTGAGCTTCCGGTTCTTCGGATAGGCGAGGTACCAATGGCGCTTCAGCGGGAAGCCCTGGACGTCGAGAACGGTCACCGGCCCGTCGGTGCCCTCGAGCGAGAGCGCGTGGAGCGACATGACCGACACGCCGAGACCCGCGGCGATCGCCTGCTTGATCGCCTCGGTGCTCGACAACTCCATTCGCGTATTGGGCGGCGGCAGGCCGCGCGATTCGAAGAGCTGGAGCACGGCATCCCGGGTTCCGGAGCCCGGCTCGCGCATGATGAAGGGCTCTTTCTGCAGCCGGGTCAGTGAGATCCTCGGAACGCCCACCAGCGGGTGATTATGTGGAGCAACCGCCACCAGCGGGTTCGGCACCAGCGGGAGCGCTTCGATGTCGAGCTCGGGCGGCGGGCGCCCGAGAATGTAGAGATCGTCGTGCTGCTCCTGAATGCGCTGGATGAGTCCTTCTCGGTTGGAGAAGCTGAGCGCGATCTCGACGCCCGGATAGTGGTTGCCGAAGCGGCCGAGCAGGTGGGGTCCGATGTAGTTCGCCGACGAAATGGCGGCGAGTCGGAGCCGGCCGCGGCGCAGGCCCTTGAGATCGGCGATCCGGGTTTCAAGACTGGCGAGCGCGCCGAACACTTCCTCGCACGCGGCATCGAGCTCGCGACCTGCCTCCGTCAGGCGGATGTGGTTTCCGACCTGCTCGAAGAGGGTCGCGCCAATGGTATCGGAGAGTTTCTTCAGCTGCATCGAGACGGTGGGCTGCGCGAGAAGCAGTTCCTCGGCCGCACTGGTGAAGCTTCCAGTCCGGGCGACGGACTCGAACATCTGCAGCTGGCGCAGCGTCGCCCTTTGGGCCAGCGCCCCGACCAGATTCGTCCTCGCCATGAGGCCCTCCCGCATAAAATGCGTTTCTCTATAGGAGTCATTGATACGATAGCGAGACCCTTTGTCGCAACATCGCGAAACGCGAGGATTTCCAACCTCTAGAGGACGGAAACCGAGAGCTGCCGGACAGTCCGTTCTGCTGCTCTGAAGCGAATATCTATGAGTCCTATCCGCATTATCTATTTCCGCAACGGTCCCTGCAGCGGCATCGTGCATGCAGCCAAGAGCGCTGCTCCATACGGCTAGGGAGACACGAGAGGTCCAAGCTCGGGCGCTTCCGCCAGCACAACAGGATTCCGGCGCGCGATATTCGCAGCGCAATATTGGGAGTTGACCATGGCCAGCAAGAACTTTCAGGCAGGCGTCAAGGACTACCGTCAGAACTACTGGACGCCCGACTACGTTCCGCTCGATACCGACCTTCTCGCCTGCTTCAAGGTCGTTCCGCAGCCCGGCGTTCCGCGCGAAGAAGTGGCGGCCGCTGTCGCCGCGGAATCCTCGACCGGCACCTGGACGACCGTGTGGACGGACCTGCTCACGGACCTCGACTACTACAAGGGTCGCGCCTACCACATCGAGCCGGTTCCCGGCGATCCGGACGCGTTCTTCGCCTTCGTCGCCTACCCGATCGACCTGTTCGAGGAAGGCTCGGTCGTCAACGTGCTCACATCCCTCGTGGGCAACGTGTTCGGCTTCAAGGCGCTCCGCAGCCTTCGCCTCGAGGACGTTCGCTTCCCGCTCGCCTATGTGAAGACCTGCGGCGGTCCGCCGAACGGCATTCAGGTCGAGCGCGACCGCCTCGGCAAGTATGGCCGCGCCCTCCTCGGCTGCACCATCAAGCCGAAGCTCGGCCTGTCGGCCAAGAACTACGGCCGCGCGGTTTACGAGTGCCTGCGTGGCGGTCTCGACTTCACCAAGGACGACGAGAACATCAACTCGCAGCCCTTCATGCGCTGGCATCACCGCTTCGAGTTCGTGATGGAAGCCGTGCTCAAGGCCGAGGCCGAGACCGGCGAGCGCAAGGGCCACTATCTCAACGTCACCGCGCCGACGCCGGAAGAGATGTACAAGCGCGCCGAATTCGCCAAGGAGCTCGGCGCTCCGATCATCATGCATGACTTCTTCACCGCCGGCTTCACCGCCAATACGGGCCTGGCGAACTGGTGCCGCGACAACGGCATGCTCCTCCACATCCACCGTGCCATGCACGCGGTTGTCGACCGTCATCCGATGCACGGCATCCACTTCCGTGTGCTCACGAAGTGCCTGCGTCTGTCCGGTGGCGACCACCTGCATTCGGGCACGGTCGTCGGCAAGCTCGAGGGCGATCGCGGCGCGACGCTCGGCTGGGTCGACCTGATGCGCGAATCCTACATTCCGGAGAACCGCTCGCGCGGCATCTTCTTCGACCAGGATTGGGGCTCGATGCCGGGTGTCATGCCGGTCGCCTCGGGCGGCATCCACGTCTGGCACATGCCGGCGCTGGTCGCGATCTTCGGCGACGATGCCTGCCTCCAGTTCGGTGGCGGCACGCTCGGTCACCCCTGGGGCAATGCCGCCGGCGCTCACGCCAACCGCGTCGCGCTTGAGGCATGTGTCGAGGCCCGCAACCAGGGCCGTCAGGTCGAGCGCGAGGGCCGCGAGATCCTCGAGGCTGCGGCTGCGCATTCTCCCGAACTGAAGATCGCGATGGAGACCTGGAAGGAAATCAAGTTCGAGTTCGAGACCGTCGACAAGCTCGCGGCCGCGTAACCTCACCCTTTCAGACACCATCCAACCATTGGAGCCGTCATGAGCGAGATCATGGAATACCCGGCCACAAAGCGCCGCGGCGAGACCTTCAGCTACCTGCCGCCGATGACGCCGGACCGTCTACGCCAGCAGATCGCCTACCTCATCCAGCAGGGCTGGAACCCGGCGGTCGAGCACACCGAGCCGGAGAAGTCGTTCTCGAACTTCTGGTATCTGTGGAAGCTGCCGTTCTTCGGTGAGCGTTCGGTCGAGCGTGTCCTCGCCGAACTGGAAGCCTGCCGCCGGGCCAATCCCGGGAATCACGTCCGGCTCATCGGCTACGACAACTTCATGCAGTCGCAGGGCACGGCGTTCATCGTCTACCGGGCCGACGCCCGCTAGCGGACGCGAACACAAACCAGGCAAGCCACGCGGAGCCATCTTATGACAACCGGTCGCGAAGCTTCGATCGAAAGACGCCAGGCGCTGTCCCAGGGACAGGCCGGACTCGGGCTCGAATCCGGACAGCAGGCGCCGCGCCGCCCGCTCCAGGGCGAAGTGGTCGCTGGCCGGCGCGCGTCCTATGAACGTCGCCGCCAGCTCTCCGCCGGTAAGGCGGGTGTCGAAGCCGCGCCGCCTGCCGCGAAAGCGGACAGCGAGCCAGCACCGCAGGCGCCAGCGCCTGCACCGCAGCCATCGGCGCCGGCTCCGAAGGCCGCGCCGGCGCCGGCAACGCAGACACCCGTCGCGGCGCGCGGGCTGGATGAATCCGGCGGGCGCGGCGCTTCGAAGGCGCGACGGCTTCGGCTGTCGGCCGGAAAGACAGCGATACCTGGCGCGGATCTGTCGACCGATGCCGGTATCGTCGCGCCGGACGGAACTCCGATTGCCGGACGCGAGGCTTCGCTGATTCGGCGCCGCCAGCTTTCCGGCGGCAAGACCGAGATCGGCAACGTGCAGCCGACGGCTTCGCAGCCTGCCCCCGGTGCAGGTTCGAGCGCGCCAGCGAACGATGGCGATGATGCATCCGCCGACGGCCGCTGGGCGGCCGTTGGACGGAGCGACCGTGACACGACGGTTCCCGCCCGCCTTGGTTATCCGCTGAAGGTCGTCACCAGTCGGACCCATTCTGGACAGTTCACGACGGGTCTTCGCATCGGACCCGGCGAGCAGGTCACCGGGGACGAGGATGGTGCGGCGCTGCCGGTCACCGGCAACCAGTATTACGGCGAGGAGACCGGTTCCGCGGTCCGTGCGCGTCCGGCGAAGGTCGGCGCGACAAGAACGCCGGGCGGTCTCGAGGTCTCCGGCACGCTCGTCCGCAGCAAGGTCGAGATCACCGGCGACGAGCGTGGCGATTCCATCAGGATCACCGGCGAAGCCGACCAGACGCTCGAGGACGATCTGACGACGCGGTCGGAGCCGGCCGGCGCCGCTCAGTTCCCCCGTCGGACCGATCCGCACGGTCACAACGCAGCATCGTCGGAGTTCCTCGCCGGACGCAGCGGGCAGCCCGTGAAATCCAGACGTTCCTCCGCGGCACCGTACGAAATCACCATGAAGGGCCACGCGGTTTCCGGCACCGCCGTCGGCAGCTCCGAACTGATGACCGGCGACGAGGATGGCGCCGCTCGCCGCATCACCGGCACGCAATACCGGGCCTCACAGCGGGCAGCGACCGGCGCGCCGGCGCTCGAGCCCCGGGCTCAGGGCAAGCGTTCCGTTCGCCTGGATCCGGTCACCGGCGCCAAGGTCGTCGAGGCGCGGACCTGGGGCGGGCAGCGCGTCACCGGCCCGGCTTTCGAGCACACCGCTTCGGTCACCGGTTCGGAAGCCGGCAGCTATGTCGCCACCACCGGCACGCCCTATCAGGGCCCGGCCAGCGTCGCCGCCTTCCTTGGAAACGACGCGGTGCCGACTGCCGCCGAGAGGGTCGTCCGTCGGCCGGCGCGTGAGGCGGTCACCGGCGACCGGCCTCTCAACGAGGATGGCGTCACCGGCACCCAGCGTGGCGCCGATCGCGACATCACCGGTACGCCCTATTATCGCGCGGACGGCGTAGTCGATGCGTCCGGCAATGCGATTGCCGAGATCGACCGCTCGTTTTCCATCGCCTCACCGCAGCGCCGCGCGCAGCTTCGCGCCGAAGCCAAGCCCAGCGAAGAGGAAGCCGGCCGCCGTGTCACCGGATCGTTTGCATCCGGCCGCGACAAGATCACCGGCGCCGTCGAGTTCCTTCATACGCCCCGCACGGCGAAGCGTGAGGGTGGTGAGCCCGCCGTTACCGGCGAAGGCGCATCGGCGAAGGATCGCATTACCGGCGACTCCTGGCGGAGCCAGTCCAACGTCACCGGCACCGAGGGTTACATTGCCTCCAACCGCAATCCGACACAGAAGGGCGGAAAGCGGCACGGTTTTGCCGGCGCGATGAAGTTCCGGCCCGGCCGGCCGCCCTTCGAGCCCGAATACGACGTCACCGGCATCCTCATCGACAAGGAAGATGCCGCGCTTGATGAGCCGCCACGCGTCACTGTCTCGGGTGGAGCGGCCACGTGATGATGCCGCACCGACACACGCGCGGAGCTGCGCCCTGGCGCAACGCTCGCCACTACGCTGGCGGCAGCGCTGTCGCGGACGCTTCGCCAGGCTCGGCGACGATCGCGCCGCTGCCGCCGGCGGCGACCTCCGGGCCGCACCCGCTGGCCGAGGAAGCGATCACGCAGACGCTTCGGCAGCGGAGCACGGCGATTGACGAAGCGTTTTCCGCCATCGAACCTGCGCTCAAGGCGCTTGCGCCCCGGCAGTTCCAGCCGGATTTTGCCGAGTTTGCGCGCGACGATTTGAAGGCCCGTCTTGGGATCAAGATTCCGGCCAAGGCATTTGCCGCAAGCTGGAGCGCGCCGCTCGACATGCGTGAGTTGCACGCCAAGTGCGTTATCGCCACCTTCCGTCGCTTTCTCGACGGCGCTGCCCATCGCGACCAGCTAGCCACGTCGGACGGGGAACCGGTGGCCGAGTTGATCCGGCGCTGGGGCTTCCACGCGGTTGACGTTTCCCCCTGCGCGGACGGCCGGTTGGCCGGACTGCTGGACCATATTCTGCGCGTGCCGCCGGGCATCGTTGTTGCCCGTCGTTCCTATGCCGGCGCGATGTTCGATATTCCCGAGTCACTGCGTCAGTGGGAGGTTGTTGAGCTTTCCAGATGGAGACACGGCACGCCGAACCCGGCGGACCAGCCGACGCGGTATCTGAAGATCGGCGTTTATCATTTCTCCAGCCTCGACCCGAAGCACGAGGGTTGCGCTGCCCATTGCAGTGACGATCACCGGGCCGCATCGAGCTTGCTGAAGCGGCTCAACCAGTTCTCAAAGGCTGTTGCCAACACGCATGGCGCCGCCAACGCGGTCGCGATCCTTCTGGTTGGCGTCGATACGGACACTGATGCCATTCGGGTTCACGTGCCTGACGCCAATGGCGAGACGTCGATCGACCGATTCGTCGACTCCGCGAAGCAGCATGCGGCGACCTACAACCTCCCGCGCGAAGAGGCGAAGGAAGCGATTCGCAAAGCCGTCGCCGAATGCGCCGGCGTTGGCATCGATGACTTGGCCACTGAGGGTATGCGCTGGTTCTGCGGCTACCTGGTCAAGAACAACATCGCGCAGGTCGACGCGGTCCGCCATGCATATGGCGGCGCCTATCCCGACAAGGGTCACACCGAGCGCTTGATGATCGTCGGTGACAGCCTCGATGAGGTGCAGCTCCGCAACCTCGCCTTCCAGGCGCAGATGGGGACGATTGAAGAGGGCGAGACGGACCTTCGCATCGGCCTCAAGATCCTCATCAAGCTCTACAAGAAGCGTTCGCTGTCGGTCCCGGTTCTGGTGCATGTGCGTTTCGATGAGCGGATTCCGGGAGCCAAGAATCACGCCGAAGAGCGTGCGGCCCGCATGGCCAAAGAGATTCGTCGCCGGTACCGCCGGAGGCACAAGCCCCAGGACATCATGGTCGAGACGCTCATCCGTCCGGCAGAGGAGTCGGGTCTCAATGCCGACGCCCTCGGAGCAAACCCGGTCTTCAATCTGAGACAGGAGCGACTGCAGTGAAGATCTGTCAGGTCCAATCGTCGCTTGTCGCGACGTCCCGTATCGCCGGGCTGGAGCAGCGCCGCTTGCTCGTCGTCAACGAGCGCGGCAGCTCCAGCAAGCAGGTTGCCGTCGACCCGATCGGCTGCAAGCCGGGCGACTGGGTCATCGTCTGCGGCAGTTCCGCTGCGCGGACCGCCGCCGGCAGCAACGACTACCCGAGCGATCTGACGATCGTCGGCATCATCGACTACTGGGACGAGCCCGAGATGAAGGAAGCGAGCTGATGGAAATCCAGCGCGTCGTCTCCGACCTCGTCACCACCCACCGCCATCCGTGGCTCGACACTCTCTCGCTGCGCGTCGTCGAAAACGACCGCGGTCAGATCGAGGTCGCTGTGGATCCGGTGGGGGCGAAGCCGGGAGACTTCGTGATCACCATCGGCATTTCGGCCGCACGGATTGCAGCAGGCGACAAACGCATCGTCACCGACTGCACGATCGGCGGCATCATCGATCGCTGGGACGAGGAGCGCTGGTACGAAAAGCCAGCCTTCGCGAACCCGAACACCAATTCCGATCGGCCGGCTGAGGCGCGGCCGAACGAATGATCCATTCACCCACCAGCCTCTGAAGGAGTATCGAGAATGGCAAACGAAAGAAGCGGTATCGCGCTCGGTATGATCGAGACCCGCGGGCTGGTGCCCGCCGTCGAGGCAGCCGACGCCATGACCAAGGCCTCCGAGGTCACCCTCATCGGTCGGCAGTTCGTCGGCGGTGGCTACGTCACGGTCCTGGTCCGCGGCGAGACCGGCGCGGTCAACGCGGCGGTTCGTGCCGGCGCTGACGCCTGTGAGCGTGTCGGCGATGGCCTGGCTGCCGCCCACATCATCGCCCGCCCGCACAGCGAGGTCGAGCAGATCCTGCCGACTTCGGCGAGCGCGGCCTAGCTCAACGAACCGGCGGCCGCGGGGTCGCCGCAAACTGAAGGAGTGCACGGCAATGGCCAGAAGACCGACTACGCAAGCCGGCAGCGGAACCACGGGGATCGCGCTCGGTATGATCGAGACCCGCGGGCTGGTGCCAGCCATCGAAGCGGCCGACGCAATGACCAAGGCATCGGAGGTCGTGCTCGTCGATCGTTCGTTCGTAGGCGGGGGCTATGTCACGGTGATGGTCCGCGGCGAGACCGGCGCGGTGAATGCCGCCGTCCGTGCCGGCGCCGACGCCTGTGAGCGCGTCGGCGACGGCCTGGCCGCTGCGCACATCATCGCCCGCCCGCATGCCGAGGTGGAGCCGATCCTGGGTGAACGCTCGGGCAGCTCCGGCTTGGCCAACGACGCCACGCCAGGCGCCGCCTGACGCGGTAACATCGCTCGGCAAGAACCTTGAAGCAACGCGGCCGCTCTTGAAACGGGCGGCCGCGGACGGCGCGGCTCGCCCGACCGGCGGCCGAAGTCGCAAAGGAGGTAGACATGGCCGACATCACGGAACTGCCCCAGGGCTGGCAACGCATCCGCAATCCGCCCGGGCTGTACCGCAAGTTCGAGTTCGCCGCTTACGACGAGACGCGCCTGTTTCTCGATCGGCTCGCGGACATCTCGGAAGAGACCGGTCTTCATCCCAATCTCAGCTTCGGCAAGACCTACGCCAACGTCACGATCGCGACCGACGGCGTCGGCCCGAGCCGTGAAGAGATCGACTTCGCTCATCGTGTCAACGAAGCGGCGAACGGGATCGCCTAGCGCGGAGGACTGACAAAGATGGCTCTACCGCTTCTCGAAGTCGCCGCTACAGTTCTTCGCCGTCACAATGGGCATATTCTCCTCGCCGAACGCCGGCGGGATCAGATTGCCGGTGGCTATTGGGAGCTTCCGGGCGGCAAGATCGAGCCCGGCGAGACGCCCGCCGACGCCGCGAAGCGCGAACTCGCCGAGGAAACCGGCGTGGCCGCCGGCCGTCTTCGTCTCGGCCCAGTTCATGACTACGATTTCCCGACACGGCGAATTCGTCTCCACATCTTCTTCGCGGACGACTGGTCCGGTGAGCCGCAGGGCCGCGAGCGCCAGCGGGTCGCCTGGTACGATCCCGAAAATCCGATCGGCCCGGTGCTCCCCTCCAACGAACGCATCCTTGCAGCGCTGTCGCTGCCTTCGGTGTACGCGGTTGTGAGCGCCGGCTCACGCGAGGGACCGGCATCCGTTCTCGACCGTTGCCGTGCGGCCTTCGCCAATGGCACGCGCGCGATCCAGCTGCGGGCGCCGCATCTGACGCCCGATCAGCGCGTCGCGCTGGCACGACGGGTTTCGCAGATGGCCGACGACTTCGGTGCCCGGATGCTCCTCGTCGGCACGGCAATCGAAGCGCGCCGGGCCGGAGCGTGCGGCGTGCATTCGACCGCCTCCCAGCTACGCCATCTGCATGAGCGACCACAGGCTCAGCTGTGGTCAGCGTCATGCCACGACGAGCGCGACGTCGCGCGCGCGGTCGAGCTGGGCGCCGACTTCATCGTCCTCTCGCCGGTGCTGGCGAGCGCCAGCCATCCCGACCTCGTCCCGATCGGCTGGCAGCGCTTCAACGCCATGGCCGGCGCGGCGCCAATCCCGGTCTTTGCGCAGGGCGGCATGACCCCCGAGCGCCTCGATGAGGCCCTCCTGGCCGGCGCCGCCGGGATCTCGGTTTCCGTTGCTTCGACCGCCGACGGGATGGAGAAAGCGGCATGAACTCGACGATTGCGCTGATAGCGGGAATCGCCCCTGCCGGGCTGCTGGTGGCGGCCTACATCGCGGCATCCGAACCCGGAATGCGTCCACGGCGGGCGCTGGCGGCCGGCCGGATCGCGACCTTGTCCGCCCTGGCGATTGCGCTCGTTTCCGCAGTGCTTGTCGCCGCTGAGGGTGCCGGCACCTCGGCGCTCATCGGCGCCGAGGGGATCGGTCTGTCGTTCCGCCTCGACGCATTCAGCGCCGTGATGTTCATCCTCGTCGCCTTCGTCGGTGCGATCGTTGTCCAGTACAGCCGCAACTATCTCGACGGCGATCCGCGCCAGGGTGCGTTCATCGCGCGCCTTTGCGTCACGCTCGCCGCGGTGCTGCTGCTGGTGACGTCGGGCAATCTCGTCCAGCTCGTGCTCGCCTGGATCGCCACCAGCCTGGCGTTGCACCGGCTCCTCGTCTTCTATCCGGAACGGCGCAAGGCACAGCTTGCCGCCCGCAAGAAGTTCATCACCGCGCGCATCAGCGACGCCTGCCTCATCGGCGCGGCCATCCTTCTCGCTTCGGCCTTCGATACCACCGACATCGCGACGCTTCTGGCGCGCGCCAGCTTCGAAGGGTCGGACGCGATGACTTCGGGCGTCGTGTTTGCGACGCTGCTGATCGCGGTCGCCGCACTGTTGAAGTCGGCCCAGTTCCCGTTCCATGGCTGGCTGCCGCAGGTGATGGAAACGCCGACCCCGGTCTCGGCGCTGCTGCACGCCGGCATCATCAACGCCGGCGGCTTCCTCGTCATCCGTTTCGCCGATGTCATGGTGATGTCGGTCGCCGCGCTGTCGGTGCTGGCGCTGGTCGGCGGCCTCACGGCGCTGTTCGGCGCGGTGGTGATGCTGACGCAGAACTCCATCAAGGTTTCGGTCGCCTGGTCCACCGTGTCGCAGATGGGCTTCATGCTGCTCGAATGCGGGCTGGGCCTGTTTCCGATTGCCGTCCTCCACATCGTCGCGCACTCGCTCTACAAGGCCCACGCCTTCCTCGCGTCGGGCAGCGTCGTAGAGATCGCACGCGCATCGTGGGTGCCGGGGAAGGCTGCGCCCAGTCCGGTCACCGTCCTTGCCAGCCTCGCCATTGCGCTGGCCGTCTATCTCGGCATCGGCTGGGCGTTCGGCCTTCTCGAGTTGTCCGACATCTACAAGCTGACCGTCGGCGCCATCATCGTCATGGGTCTGACGCTGCTGATCGCACAGGCCTTCGGCGGCGGCCCCAGACTCTATGTGATCGGGCGCACGGTCGGCGCCAGTGCCCTTGTCGCGCTCGCCTATTTCGTCCTGCGCTACGGCGTGGAGGCGATGTTCGAAGGCACGCTGCCGCCGGCGCCGGAGCCGGACGCTATCGCCTATGTCGTCGTCGTTCTGACGATCGCCTCGTTCGCCGCGGTCACGGTGCTGCAACTCTTCGAACCCGCGCGCGCGGCCTCGCCGTTCTGGCGGACGATGCGTCTCCATCTCGCCAACGGCCTTTATGCCGACGCCGTCTTCGACCGGCTCATCGGCGCACTGCGCCTGCCGGCAGCGGGTTCCAGCGAAGGAGGCACTCATGGCCGCCAGTAACAAGGCGTCGACCGGTGGTCGGAAGCCTACCGACAAGCAGATCCTCGCGATCGCCGATCGCGCGTCGCGCCGGATCGCGCCAGTCTGGCCTCTGCGGAGCTTCGTCGCCGTCAATCCCTATCTCGGGCTGGCCGACATGCCGTTCGCGACGGCGGCGGAGCGGCTTGCCGAGGTCGCCGGCGCGCGGCTGACCATGCCGCGGGACTACTATGCCGAAGCGATTGCCGACGGCCGCATCTCGTCCGACGATCAGAAGGAGGCGGCGGGTCGCGCCGGATTGAAGCCCTCCGAGCCGGGGCGGATCGCTGGCGCATCGGAAGCTTCGGCACCTCCGGTGCTGCCGACATTCGCCGATATCGCGTCCAGGGTGACCGGCTCCGATTGGGCAGGCTTCGTGGCCGATCGGGTTGCCGGATATGCAGCCGACTATTTCGACGAAGGTCAGGCGTCCTGGGCGATTCCGGTGCGTGAAGACGGCGTCTTCGGTGCATGGCGCTACCGCGCGCGTGTCGACTACATGCCCGAGATCATGGGGCTCAGGGGGTTCCGGCAGGTGGTGGCCGGGCTGCCGCAGGACCCGAACGATGTGCTTGTCGAGACGGCCCGTGCCGCCGGACTCGCCGGCGACGATCTCGAACTCTACTTCCATCGCCTGGCCATGACCGTCGGTGGCTGGACGGCCTATGCGCGCTACAAGGTATGGCAGGCCGAACTCTATGGCGGCAGCGATCCCTCGCTCATCGAGCTTCTCGCGGTTCTGGCCGCCTGGGAACTCGTGCTGTATCGCCTGTTCGGTGACAGGCCGGGCTTCGACGATGCATGGAAGCAGTCGTGGGCCGACCGCGCGACGTCTGCAATGGACGACCGGTTCGCCGGCGATGCCATGCTGCAGTCGGCGCTGGAGGCAGCCTCGCAGCGCGCGCTGTTCGACAAGCTCGGCAATGCCCAACCTGCGGAGAAGGAACCGTCTCGAAATGCGGTTCAGGCGGCATTCTGCATAGACGTCCGCTCCGAGGTGTTTCGCCGGGCGCTCGAAACTGCGTCCGATGACATCGAGACGATCGGCTTCGCCGGCTTCTTCGGTTTCCCGATCGAATACGTTCCGCTCGGCCAGCTGGGCGGCGGTGCGCAATGCCCGGTGCTGCTCACGCCGCGTGTCATCGTCTGCGAGGCGGTCAGCGGCGCCGACGAGCAGGAGGAGGAGTCGATCCTCAGCCTCCGCATGCTACGGCGCCAGGCAACCAAGGCCTGGAAGTCCTTCAAGCTGGCGGCGATCTCGTCCTTCGTCTTCGTCGAGACCATGGGTCTGACCTTCCTCGGCAAGCTCGCCACCGATGGTCTCGGCCTGTCGCGTACGGTCCCCCATCCGTCCAGCGACGGAATGGACGGCGAGATCATCGATCGCCTCGGGCCGCGCATCGACCCGAAGACGGTCGGCAGCCGCGAGACGGGATTCGACGACAAGCTTCGCGTCGACATGGCCGAGGCGGCGCTGACCGCGATGTCGCTGACGCATGATTTCGCCCGACTGGTCGTCATCGTCGGTCACGGCTCGACCACGGTGAACAACCCCCATGCCGCCGGTCTCGATTGCGGCGCCTGTGGCGGCCATACCGGCGAGGCCAATGCCCGCGTCGCCGCGGCGATCATGAACGATGCTGCCGTCCGCTCCGGTCTTCGCAAGCGCGGCATCGACATCCCCGACGACACGGTGTTCCTCGGCGCCCTCCACGACACCACCACCGACGAGGTGACGGTCTATGACGAGGACGTCGTGCCGGCGAGCCACGCCGACGATGTGGCCGCGCTCAAGCACCGCTTCAAGCAGGCCGGCGCCTTGGCCCGCGTCGAGCGAAGCGCGCTCCTGCATGTCGACGACGACGAACCGCTCGACGCGCAGATTATCGCCCGCAGCAAAGACTGGGCGCAGGTCCGGCCGGAATGGGGACTGGCGGGCTGCTCGGCCTTCATCGTCGCGCCACGCTCGCGCACCAAGGGCATCGACCTCGGCGGCCGCGCGTTCCTGCACAATTACGATTGGCAGGAAGACAAGAATTTCGCCACGCTGGAGTTGATCATGACGGCACCGATGATCGTCGCCAGCTGGATCAGCCTCCAATATTACGGCTCCGTCGTCGACAACCGTATCTTCGGCAGCGGCAACAAGGTGCTGCACAATGTCGTCGGCACCATCGGCGTGCTCGAGGGCAATGGCGGCGACCTCCGCACCGGACTCGCCTGGCAATCGCTCCACGACGGCGAGCGGCTGATTCACGAACCGCTCCGCCTCACGGCGATCATCGAAGCGCCCCAGAAGGCGATCGACGACGTGATCGCCAAGCACGAGGGCGTCCGCAACCTTCTCGACAATGGCTGGCTCCACCTGTTTCGAATGGGCGAGGACGGCACGATTGCGGGGCGCTATGCCGGCAACGGAAAGTGGGAAGGCTAGCGCGCTCGCAGCCGGGGGCATGTGAAGTCCCGTCTGCCCGATCGGTCTGGGCATTGAACGGCGCGTTGAGCGCTGTCGCACTTGCCGATCGAACGCCGATCTCCCAAAAAGGCGGGCTCGACTTGGGGCGCCTGGGATCGCCCTTCTCTTGTTCGGCCGGCAGCGGGGGTGAGGGCGACATGACCTTGGCGGTTCCACGTGCAGCGGGCGTGCTTCGCGCCGGTCGCGCGCCTGCAGCGCACGCGGCTACGGTCGCATGATCGACCAACTGATTCTGCTATTGCCGGCGGCGTCGCTCGCATCGGCGGTGCTGATCATGCTGACGCGTGGCGCCATCGGTCGACGAGCGGCACAAGTCAGCGTCGTCGGCGGCACGGTCTCCTTTCTCATTGCGGTCGCGCTGCTGATCGCCGCGCTGTCCGGTCAGGACAACTCGCGTCTGGAACTGGCCGGTAGCTGGGGCAGCCTGCTGTTCGATCCACTCGGCGTCCTGATGGGCGTCCTGATCACGGGCATCAGCCTGCTCGTGAGAGTGTATTCGGTCCGCTACATGGCCGAGGAACCCGGATACCCGCGGTTCTTCGTGCTGCTTGATCTGATGACGGCGGCGCTCCTCGTGATGGTCGCCGCCGGCGACCTGATCACGCTGTTGATTTCGTGGCACCTGATCGGCGTGCTGCTTTATTTCCTGCTCGGTCACGACACCCGGAGCGGGTCCGCCTATCGCTACGGCTTCTGGACGTTCATTACCTACCGCTTGGGCGACCTGCCATTGGTCCTTGCCGCCGTCGTTCTCTACACGACCTACGGCACCTGGTCGCTCCCGGGCATCTTCGACGCCCTGGCCGCCAACCCGGACGCGGAGACTTATTTCGGTCTGCCTGCCGCCGAGTTCGTCGCGGCGCTGATCGCGCTTGCCGCCTTCGCGCGATCGGCGCAGTTCCTGCTGCACACCTGGCTGCCCTACACGATGGACGGGCCGACTCCCGTTTCGGCGCTCATGCATGCCGGCATCGTCAACGCCGGCGGGTTCCTCATCAACCGCTTCGCCCCCGTCTTCGCCCACACCGAGCACACGCTGCATTGGGTGTTCGTCGTCGGCCTCGCCACCGCCGTGATCGGCTCGGTGCTGATGCTTAGCCAGCACGACATCAAGAAGTCTCTCGGCTACTCGACCATGGGGCAGATGGGTTTCATGATCATGGAATGCGGGGCCGGCGCATTCGCGCTGGCCATCTTCCATCTGATCGCGCACGGGCTCTTCAAGGGCACGCTGTTCCTCTCGGCCGGCAGCATCATCGGCCAGGCGCGTCGCAACGACGGCGTGCCCAAGGAGGACCTTTACACATTCATCGTCGAAAGGCGGTCGGCGCGCAACCGACCCCCCTGGCTTCTGATGGCGGTGATCACACTCGCCATCCCGGTCATCGTCCTTGTGCTGACCCATCTCGCGGTCGCCCCCAACCTGCTCAGGAATCAGGGCGTCGAGGTCCTGTTGCTCTTCGGCTGGGTGACCGGGGCGCAGCTCATATTCACGACCTACAATCTGGGCTCGCAGAATCCGTGGCGCCTGCTCACGCTCATCGTTTCCTCCTTCACAATCGTCGTGGTCGGCTACACGCTCATCAGTCACGCATTCGAGTTGTTCCTCTATCCCGATCACGAGCTCACCGACCGTCTCTACGAGGCGGCCGCCATCGACTTCGGCTGGTTCGTCGCGTTGGTGGTGCTCACGAGCGTGGTGATCGTCGTCGGCTGGTTGCGCGCGTTCTACACCGAACGAGGGCGGCGCGGCGGGATGCGCCCACCCAGTCACTGGTGGCGAAACTTTCACGCACTCATCAGCCGTGAGCTGCACATCATCGACATCTACACCGTGATCACGCGGACCCTGCTTGCCGCATCCTCCCGCATCAATGTGTGGCTGAGGTGGGGCTGATGCAGGAGTTCGGCTACCTCGCCGCAGGGCTGTTCCTGCCGCTGTTTCCGCTCAGCATCGTGTTCAACGCCATCCTCGGTCGCGTCGGCCATCCACTGATGCGCTCGGCGCTGCTGGTTGCCTGGCCTATGGCTGGGCTGCTGGTCCTGTCGGCACTCGACGACGATCTGCCGTCCTGGCTGGTTGCCTGGGCATTGGCGACCGCTGCGCTCTATGCGTTCCGGATGCTGGCGATGCGCGACATCACCCGGTGGACAGGTTTCCTCGCCAGTTCGGCCTGGGCACTGCTATGGCTGCCGGCTTCGACCGATGTCGAGACCTCGCAGCTATGGCTGCACGCTGCCGCCTTCAGCATTCCGCTGGTCGTGGTGACCCTGTTGTCGAGGAATCTGGAGCAGCGTTTCGGGGCCGCCTATATCGGCCTTTACGGCGGCCTCGCCCTCAGCACGCCGCGTTTCGCGGGCGTCCTCGTCATCAGCGTGCTCGCGGCGACGGCAACGCCGCTCTTTCCGTCGTTCCTTTCCATGCTCGGCGTCGCTGTTGCGGCGGACCCCGCTCCGGCGATCGCACTGGTCCTGGTGTGGTTCATATGGAGCTGGGCCGGCGCGCGGCTCCTGCAGGGGCTGATCGTCGGCGCTGCCGAGCCGAGCCCGCAGTCGGATCTGCGTCCCGCCACCACCTGGGGATACGCCGCCGGACTGACCGGGCTCGCCGTTGCGGGCCTGATCCTGATGGGGAGTCAGCTATGAGTGTCGCGCTCGGTTCGCGCCTGAAGATCCGCGCGATGATCCATGTCGCCGCGGAACCGATCCCGTTCTTCTGGCCGATGCGGACCTTCATCCATCACAATCCGCTGCATGGGCTGGAGCACCTGCCGTTCGAGGAAGCGGTCCGCCAGGGGGAGGACCTCTTCCATGGCCGTGCGTTTCTGCCGCGTCGCACCTATCAGCACTACCTTGCAGCCGGCACGGTGGAACGTTCGGCGCTCTCGCCTGCGATCGATCGCTTCGTTCAGACGCGCGAAGAGATCCCGGGCATCGATCTCAAGCACTGGCTTGCTGTGTTGATGACGGAAGTCGGCGACACCGTCTCCCGGCCGTTGGCGCTCGCCGAGATCGCCGACGTCCATGCGCATTTTCACGGACGGCCAGCGCGGGACACGGAGATCGGCGAGGAGCTTCTGCGCGCCTACCTTCGCGACAGGCTGCTCGGCGATCGGCCGATCTACGAAGCGGTGGACACGCTCTACGGCACCGAGATCGGCAGCGATCTCGACGAATTGATGATCAAGAGCTGCCTCGACTTCTTCGACGAAGGGCAGTCGGTTTGGGGCATGCCGGGCCGCGAGCAAGGACTGTTCTCCGCCTGGCGCGACATCGCACGTCGCAACGTGCCGTTCCATCCTCAGGGACTGCACGTCGCCCGAATTCTCGAGCAGGACCACGAACCGGAAGGGGTGATCGCCTATGTCCTGGACCAGCTCGGTGTCCCCGAAGACCACTGGATCGGCTACTTCACCCGCGAACTGGCGCGGCTCCATGGCTGGACCGGTTTCGTCAAATGGCGCGCAACGGCGCAGCACTACTACTGGGCCGACCGCTTTCCCGCCGACCTCGTCGATCTGGTGGCGATCCGGCTGACGCTGGCGCTCGCGCTTCTGCGCAAGAACAGACGGAACGGCGGCGGCTGTACGTTGGGCGGCATAACCGAGGCGATCGAGACCCGCACCGCGGAGGTCTTCCTGCGCTATGAGTTGCACAGCAGGCAGGTGCTCCCGGCGATGGCTCATGCGGTCGACGAAGCGCTGATGCGCGGCAGGAGGAATGCGATCGAGAAGACGTCGCGCGACTACCTGCCACGAAAGGCGCAGCAGGAGGCGCGGGAGCAGGGCGATCGGCTGCTGGCGCTCGCCGACGCCGCAGGTGCCCGGGACGCGCTCCAGCAGCTCTCGGAAGCAGAGCTGAAGCAACTGTTGGAAAGCGTTGCGGCATTCGAGAAGCAGGAGGGGATGATCTGGCTCCGTGGGCTTGAGACGCAGGCCATCGGCCAGTTGCTGACGGACCTCGACGCCACCGAGCCGGTTCCGCGCGAGAAGCGTCCGTTTGCTCAGGCACTGTTCTGCATCGATACCCGCTCGGAACGTATCCGCCGGCACCTCGAGGCGGTGGGAGACTACCAGACGTTCGGCATCGCCGGCTTTTTCGGTGTTCCGGTCAGCTTCATGGAGCTTGGCAAGGGATGCGAGACGCATCTTTGTCCGGTGATTCTGACGCCGAAGAATCTGGTGCCGGAGATCACCGCCGAGACTCGTCAGGACGCCGCCGCGGTGACCGCGCTCGAGAAAGCGTTTCACGATCTTAAGGAGTCGGTTCTGACGCCGTTTGTCACGGTCGAGGCAATCGGGCTCTTGTTCGGCTTCGACATGGTCGGCAAGACCGTCGCGCCGCGTACCTACAATGGCTGGCGCCGCCGCCTGCATCCGGAGAAGCCCTTCAGTCGCCTGCTGCTCGACAAGCTCAGCCGCGAACAGGCCGACTCGATCGTGCGGGCCGTTCAGCGCGCGGTGATCGTCAAGGCGGTGGAGCAGGATCTCGGCCTGCCGCCGGAGCGTGTGACCGACGACATGATCCGCAGCCTTCGGGAATCGGCGCTTCATCACGAGTCGGCAGTTGCCTGTTCCGAGGCGCTGCAACTGGACATCACCAAGACGGAAGCCTTCGTCGAGCGCCTGCGGACCGCGTACCGCATCAACTCGGCCTTCGCCGACCGGCAGATGGAGCAGCTTGGGCGGATCGGCTTCACCCTCGGGGAACAGGTCAACTACGTCGCCCAGGCGCTGAGTTCGATCGGACTGACCGAGCAGTTCTCGCGCTTTGTCCTTCTGGTCGGCCACGGCAGTTCGTCGGAGAACAACCCCTACGAGTCGGCGCTCGACTGCGGGGCGTGCGGCGGCAACCACGGCGACGTCAGCGCCAAGGTGCTGGCGCAGATGGCCAACAATCCGGCGGTCCGTCGGAGTCTGCGCAAGCAGGGAATCGAGATTCCGGACGACACCTGGTTCCTGCCGGCGATGCACAACACCACCACGGATGAGGTGCGATTGCAGAACCTGCATCTCATTCCGCCGCCGCATATGGTCTATCTCGACCGGCTGGAGAACGGCTTGGCCGCAGCGTCACGGCGATGCGCAGCCGAACGCATCCCGACCCTGGCGATGGGGGATGAGAAGCCAGTTGAGACCGCCGCCGCCTACAAGGTCGCGCGGCGCAACGCGATGGACTGGTCTCAGGTCCGACCCGAATGGGGACTGTCCCGCAACGTCTACTTCGTCATCGGCCGGCGCCATCTCACCGCCAAGGCGATGCTGGGCGGACGCGCATTTCTCCACTCCTACGACTACCGCCTCGATCCCCGGCAGCGATTGTTGGAGAACATTCTCACCGGGCCGCTGGTCGTCGGTCAGTGGATCAACATGGAGCACTACTTCTCCACCGTCGACAACGACCGTTTCGGCAGTGGGACCAAGGTCAATCACAACGTCGCCGGCCGGTTTGGCGTGATGACCGGCAATCTCGGCGACCTGCGCACCGGTCTGCCGTCGCAGACCGTGCTGAAGGACAGCAGGCCCTACCACGAACCGCTGCGGCTGATCACCGTGATCGAGGCACCGTTCGAGCACGCCTGGAAGGCGATCGACGCCGTTGTCTCCGTCAAGCAACTGGTGCAGAACGCGTGGATACGTTTGCTGATCGTCGATCCGGAATCCGGCAAAGTATCGCTTCTAGAAGACGGTGAATGGCAGCAAAGCGCTCTGCCGTCCGTCGATCCCGTTGCCGAGCAGGAGGCCGTCCCGTCATGAAGAATCTCAACTTCAGTCCGCTGAAGAAGCTCGAAATCATCCTGGAAGGCGAGCACAAGGAGTTCGCGACAGGTCTCCTCGATCATGCCGGCGTCAAGGGATACACCATCATCAACAACCTCTCCGGCAAGGGCAGTCAGGGCTTTCACGAAGGCCACCTGATGTTCAACGAGGACGACGTGTTGATCATGATCATCGCAGCGGTCTCGCCGGCCCTGGTCGGACCGATCCTCGAGGGCTTCTCCCCCTTCTTCAGCAAGCACATCGGGGTCGTCTTCATTTCCGACATCGAGGTCACGCGCCTGGTCAAGTTCACCGACTGAGGCGACGCCTCGGTCGAGACTTGCGCGCGATTGCCTGTTGCGCCGTGCTGCTGGGCGGTCCGGGTGATCCGTGACTGTCCGGATCATGCGATGGGCGGCGGCAGTCCATAGGTGCCGTCCGTCCCGAGGGCTGGATCTGCGGAGATGGAAGGGCGCCCGTCGGTCTGCCTGATCGATCCCTCTAGAGGCCGCACGCGGTACGTCGCCAATCCAATTGCCTCCGAAACGGAATCCGGCCTCCTCGGCCGTGCGCCTCCCTTAGGCCCAATAGTTTCGAAGGATTCCAGAAAGTAATTGTGCAGTTGACTAAGACTATGTGGGCAACTAATAGCACCGACGCTCCGATGGCGAGTACTTCGAAGCGTTATAAACTAGAAACTAGACCATTTCTAAAGAAAGGTGCGCCTCATGCCGACTGCGCTACGATCCCCCCTGACCTTTGGAGCCGTCGTGTCGGCTTGCCTCGCAGCTCTCCCGGCGATGGCGCAGGAACCAATCCTGGTGCAGCACGCGCAGGGCGAGACATCCGTTCCGGCCGATCCGCAGTCGATCGTCGCCTTCGACCTCGGCGTGCTCGACACTCTGGATGCCCTCGGCGCGCCGATCACCGGCGTGCCGGCTTTTGGCATGCCGCCCTATCTCGACGAGTATGAAGGCGACGCCTATGCGAAGGTCGGCTCCCTGTTCGAGCCCGACTACGAAGCCGTCAACGCGCTTGACCCCGACCTCGTCGTTGTCGCCCTCCGCACGGGACCGGCCTATGAGCAGCTATCTGCCATTGCCCCGACGATCGACCTGACGATCGGCGGCGACTACATCGAAGGCGTTATCGCAAACACGCGCACGCTTGGCGAGGTGACCGACACCGCCGACACCGCCGATGCCCTGATCGCCGAGTTCGAGGCCTCGGTCGCCGAACTGCAAACGG
>CAZSXA010000015.1:0-22682 GCA_964611195.1 uncultured Bauldia sp. | reverse complement strand
CGAGACCGCATTCACAAGAACCACGCCTCGATGCGCGGCGATATCCGCTCCACCCATGCCGTCCGGCTCGGCTTTCGCCAGATCAAGGGAATGTCGGAGAACGACGCGGCGCGGCTCGTGGCACTGCGAGGCGAGGGCTACGATTCGGTCCGCGATCTGTGGCTCAGAACAGGGCTGTCGCGCAGCGTCATCGAGCGCCTCGCCGATGCCGACGCCTTTCGCTCGCTGGGCCTCGACCGCCGCGAAGCGCTGTGGGCGGCGCGGGCGCTCGATGCCGGTACCGCGCGCGAGCGCTTGCCGCTTTTCGACCGGCCCGAGGTTTCCGGCGCGCGCGAGCATGAGCCCGATTTCGGCCTGCCGCCGATGCCGCTCGGCGAGCATGTCGTCAACGATTACCGCTTCCTCAGTCTTTCCCTGAAGGCGCATCCGGTCGGCTTCCTGCGAGATCGGATCACGCAGATGGGCGTCATCCGCGACGAGGAGCTGCCGGGCATCGCGACCGGCCGGCGAGTCAAAGTCTCCGGCCTTGTCCTCGTCCGCCAGCGGCCGGGGACGGCGAGCGGCGTCATCTTCGCAACACTGGAGGACGAGACCGGCATCGCCAATATCGTCATCTGGCCGAAGACCTTCGAGCGCTATCGGCCGATCGTTCTCGGCAGCCGCTTCATCGTCGTCACCGGCAAGGTCCAGAACGAGGACAACGTCATCCACGTCATCGCCGACAAGCTCGAGGATCAGACGGCCATGCTCGCCGCGCTCACCGCCGACGGCACCGACATCGAAGCGCTCGCCAATGCCGATGAGGTCAAGCGCCCGGCCCGCGACCTCCGCGCCGAGCGGATGGCCAGGGGCGCGCCGTTCCGCCATCCGCGAAACGAACCGATCCCGGCCGATATGGACGCGCTCGTCAAAGAGACGCGCTCAGTGCTGCCGAAGGGGCGGAATTTCCACTAGCCCTTCGCGCCGGCCATCTTCAGAACCTGCTTCCACTCGGCCTCCGTTACCGGCTGGACGGAGAGGCGCGAGTTCTTGACCAGCACCATGTCCTTCAGTTTCGGCTCGGCCTTGATGTCGGCGAGCGACACCATCTTCGGCAGGGCTTCGACCGCGACGAGATCGACGCATTCCCAATCGGTGTCGGTCGAATCGGGATGCGCCTCGGCCGAGACCTCGACGATGCCGACGACCGCCTTGTCGTCGCCGGAGTGGTAGAAGAAGCCGCGGTCGCCCTTCTTCATGGCGCGCATATGGTTCCGCGCCTGGAAGTTACGGACGCCGTCCCATTCCTGGCCCTTCTTCCCGCGCTTGACGTGGTCGTCCCAGGACCAGGTTCCCGGCTCGGATTTGAACAGCCAATACGCCATCGTTCGCGTCTCCTAGAGCGGCGAGGATATCGTCCCGGCCCGCCTCAGTCGATCTCGGCGCGGAGCGGCCGACTCATCAGAGAATCGATCGCGTCCTCGACCGACAGCGAGCCGGCCAGCAGCGCCGCGACGGTCGAGGTCACCGGCATCGAGATGCCGCGATCGTCGGCGATGCGGCGCGCGATGTTGGCGGTCGGCATGCCTTCGGCGAGGAGGTTCGGGATCGGCCGGCCGGCGCCGATCGCGATGCCGACCGTGAAGTTTCGCGACTGCGTGCTGGAACAGGTGAGGAAGGTGTCGCCGAGCCCGGACAGGCCCATAAGCGTCTCCGGGCGGGCACCGAAGAACTCGGCGAAGCGGCGCATCTCTGCAAAGCCGCGGGCAATGAGCGCTGATCCGGCGGACGCACCAAGCTTGCGGCCCGACACGACGCCGGCGGCGATCGCCAGCACGTTCTTCAGCGCACCGCCGAGCTCGACCCCGATGACGTCGGTCTCGGCATAGGGGCGGAAGGTGGCGCTGCCGAGCGCCCGGCAAAGCGTGAGGGCAAGGTCTTCGCGCGAGGCCGCTATCGTCACGGCGGTCGGCAGGTTCTTCGCCACATCGGCCGCGAAGCTCGGGCCGGACAGGACTGTGGCCTCGGCCTCGGGCAGCACCTCCGCGATCACTTCGGAAAGGCGCTTGCCGGTCGAAACCTCGATCCCCTTGGCGGCGATCACGATCGGCTGCCCCGGGCGCGACGAGGCGGCAAGGGCAGTCGCGGCGTTTCTGATCTCCTGTGCGGGGACCGCCATGATCACGATGTCTGCGGCCGCCGCCTCGGCCGGATCGCCGGTCGCGATGACGGGGCTCGGGACCGAGCCGAGATGGGTGGGCGAGATGCCGCCGGAGTTGATCGCGGTCCGGGTCGCCTCGTCCCGCGCGTAGACGGTTGCGGTCCGGCCGGCGCGCGCCGCGACGAGCGCCAGCGCCGAGCCCCAGGCGCCTCCTCCGACGATGCCGACGCTGTTGACCACTATGCGCGCGCCCCCTTCATGCCGCCGCCGATCCCGGCGGCTTCAGCGTCGAGCGGCCATCGCGGCCGGGCCGCGACGCCCATATCGTCGACGAGACCGGCCTCCATCCGCTCGATGCCGGCCCAGGCCACCATAGCGGCATTGTCGGTGCAAAGCTCAAGGGGCGGCGCGACGAGGCGAAAGCCGGTCTCGGCGGCGAGCGCCTCCAGCGTCCCGCGAATACTGCGGTTGGCAGCGACGCCGCCCGCAACGACGAGCGCCGGCGCGGCGTTGGGTTCCTCGGCCGCAAATGCGGCCATCGCGTGCCGCGTCCGATCGGCGACGACGTCGACGATCGCCGCCTGGAAGCTCGCGGCAAGATCGGCGACATCGGTGTCGGAGAGCGGCGCCACCGTCTCCGCTTCGAGGCGTATGGCAGTCTTCAGTCCCGACAGCGAAAAGTCGGCGCCGATCCGCCCGACCATCGGCCGCGGCAGTGTGAAGCGCGCCGGGTTGCCCTGCCGGGCGGCCGCCTCGACGGCGGGACCGCCGGGATAGGGCAGGCCGAGCAGCTTGGCCGTCTTGTCGAACGCCTCGCCGAGAGCGTCGTCGATCGTGGTCCCGTAGCGCTTGTAGCGACCGAGTCCGGCGACCTTGATCAGCTGGGTGTGACCCCCGGAGACGAGGAGCAGGAGATACGGGAAGGGCAATCCGTCAGTGAGACGAGCGGTCAGCGCATGGGCCTCAAGGTGATTGACTGACACGAGAGGCTTACCGGCGGCCATGGCGATCGCCTTGCCGGTCGTCAGGCCGACGAGCAGCGCGCCGATGAGCCCCGGCCCCGCGGTGGCGGCGACGGCGTCGAGGTCGGCGAAGGAAACGCCCGCCTCCGCCATCGCCGCCGCAACGACGCGGTCGAGAGCCTCGACATGGGCACGCGCGGCAATTTCCGGCACGACGCCGCCGAATGCGGCGTGATCGGCCTGGCTGAGGACGACCTGTCCGTCGATCGTTCCGGGACCCGGCGACGCGCCGGTGACGACCGCGGCGGCGGTTTCGTCGCAGCTGGTTTCGATGCCGAGGACGATCATCGGGCGTCTCACGGCGTACAAATCGGCGCGAGATCGATTAGAGTGCGGACCATCCTCGTCCTATAGCCGGGAACACGACGCTTGCAATCAGCGCTCCTTCGGATCGGAACGCGCGGCAGCCCCTTGGCGCTGGCCCAGTCCAACCTCGTCTCGGCGCTCCTGCGGGAGGCGCATGGCTGGCCCGAAGAGGCGGTCGAGATCGTGCCGATCAAGACCAGCGGCGATGCCATCGTCGACCGCGCCCTCGCCGATTTCGGCGGCAAGGGACTGTTCACGCTGGAGATCGAGGAGGCTTTGGCGACCGGCCGCGTCGATATCGCCGTGCACTCGGCGAAGGACCTGCCGACAGCCCTCCCCGACGGACTGGCGGTTCGGGCGGCGCTGCCGCGCGCCGATGTCCGGGACGCTTTCCTCTCGCCCGCTGCGCCCGACCTCCAGTCGCTGCCGCCGGGGGCGGTGCTCGGAACGTCGTCGCTGCGGCGGAAGGCGCTCGCCCTGATGGTGCGGCCCGACCTCAAGGTGGTGGAATTCCGGGGTAATGTCGCGACACGCCTCAGGAAGCTCGAAGACGGGATCGCCGATGCGACGATGCTGGCGCTGGCCGGGCTGACGCGGCTCGGCATGCGCGAGAAGGCCACCGGAGTCATCGAGACGGACGAGTTCCTGCCGGCCGTTGGTCAGGGGACGATCGCGATCGAGGCGCGCAGCGACGATGATCGCGTCGGCGAGATGCTTGCGCCGATCAACGACCCCGGCAGCCTGATCTGCCTCGAGGCGGAGCGCGCGTTTCTTGCCGCTCTCGACGGCTCGTGCCGGACGCCGATCGGCGGCCTTGCCGAAATCACGGGTGAGCGGATCGGGCTTCGCGGCATCATCGTGACGCCCGACGGAACGCGCCATCATCGCGCCAGCCGTGAGGGGTCGCTGGCCGATGCCGTCGCACTCGGCCGCGATGCCGGCGAGGAGCTGGCCGTGCGCGGCGGGCCGGATTTTTTTGCTACAGGAGCATCAGCATGAGATTGCTTGTGACCCGCCCCGAACCCGACGGTGCCAAGACGGCCGAACTGATCGGCACGCTGGGCCACAGGGTGCATTTTCATCCGTTGCTTACGCCGGAATACTATCCGCTCATCGGAGAGCACAAACCTGCGGCGCTTGCGGTTACCAGCCGCAATGGGGTGCGCGCGCTTGCATCGTGGCCGGAGTCGCTGGCGTGGCGTGCCCTGCCGGTTTTCGCGGTCGGCGACGCGACAGCAAAATCGGCACGCGCCGCCGGTTTCTCCAACGTCGTCTCGGCGGACGGCGACGGCGAGGCGCTGGCAGGGCTCATCCGCAAGCAATTCGACCCCAGCACCGGGCCGGTTCTCTATGCGGCAGGCCGGAACAGAAGCCAGGGCTTCACGGACGCACTCAAGGTCACCGGCGTCGATCTCGACCTGGTCGTCGCCTATCACATGCCCGGTGCGACCGTGATGCCTCCCGAGTTGCAGGTGCTGCTGCGCAGCGGGTCGCTCGATGGCGTCGTGTTCTATTCCAGGCGCAGCGCGGAGCTCTTTGTCTTGCTTGTCGAGGCCGCCGGACTCGATGAGATCTGGCCGAATCTCGATCTGTTCGCGCTGTCGCAGCAGATCGCGGACGTCTTCGCGGAGCGGCCAGTCCGCCGCATTGAAGTCGCCTCGGCACCGCGTGAAGATGCAATGCTTGAGCTTCTCGGCAAAGCCAGCTGAGCGGCCGAGAACGAGCGGAACAGGTTGCTGGACAAGTCACCGATGGCAGACGACCAACCGCCCCCGCAGCCGGCCGCCCGCCCATCCGGCGGGCGCCGGCGCGCGGTGACGATCGACCTGGAAGCCGACGAGTCGGCCGCCTCCGCCGCCTCCGCCGCGGCAGACGAGCCGGCGAGCGCGCAGGGACAGCCGTCGCCGCGTAGCCCGACACGGAGGCCACGGGCGGAGCGGCCTTCGGGCGGGGTCGAAGGGACGCCGCCGCCCCGACGCGGCGGGTCGGCGTGGCAGTTGCTCGCCTTCGCGTTTCTTGGCGCGCTGGTCGTTTTCGTCGCCGGCTATTTGCTCATGTTCACCGATATTCTGCCGGCCCCCGGCGCCGACGCCACGGACGAGGTGCAGGCGGAGAACGAGGCGCTTGTCGCCGAGGTCGCCGACCTTCGAAGCGAGATCGACGCATTGTCGGCGGGACTCGACGAGCAGGCCGCCACGTTCGACGCGGCGATCGGCGCGATTCCGCCCCCCGACCTGACGCCGCTCGAGACCCGGCTGGCCGAACTTGAAGCTGGCATGGGTGAGATCGCAGCACTCGGCGAACGCCTCGATGCGACCGCCGCCGCCATCGAGACCGTGGAGGACGGTCTCGCCGCGCAGCAGGACGCGCGCGCGCAGCTCGCCGATACCGTCGCCGAACTCCGACAGGATGTTCTGACCGAGGCCGCCGCCGCGGGCGATCCGGAAGCGGCGGCTCGGCTCAGCGCCGATCTCGACGTCCTCACCCAACGGCTGGCGGCCCTCGAAGCAGACGATGCCGAAGCGGAACTCGCAGCGCTCGGCGACGTTCTGGATGACGTTCGCGAACGGTTGGGTGCGCTGGAGGAAATGGTGTCGGAGGATCGGTTTGCCGCCCTGCGAACCGACATTGAGTCGCTTGCCGGCGATATCGCCGCCCTGTCGGAGGAGACCGCCGCGCTCGCGGCCAATGTCGGGGTTCTCGAAGACACGCGCGCAATGGCGCGTTCGCTCGCGGTCGCCAATCTCCGTACCGCGGCGGAGGGCGGGCAGCCCTTCGCTGCGGAACTGACCGCGCTTTCCGAGCTCGGCGTCACCGAGGATCAGCTGGCGCCATTGCGGGATCCCGCGGAGACCGGCGTTGCCAGCTCCGTCGCGCTGGCGGATGCATTTCCCGATGTCGGCGACGCGATTCTTTCCGCCGAGGCCGAGGCCAATCCCGATGCTGGCTTCTTCGAACGGCTATGGGAAAACGCCCGCGGCGCGATCATCGTCGAGCCGACGACGCCGAGTGAGGGCGATGACCCGCCAGCCGTGGTTTCACGCATGAGGGCGGCCGTCGCCGCCGGTGACCTCGTGGCCGCGCTCGCCGAGCGCGCGTTGCTTTCCGAGGCCGGGCTTGCGGCATCGGCGGAGTGGGCTGCGGCCGCCGAGCGACGTGTCGCGCTCGACACGGCCCTTGCCGACCTCGCGGCGTCGGTCCTCGGTGGGTAGGGGGGCGGCGCGCCGATATGATCCGATATCTCATCTACGCCGCGATCCTCTTCGCCCTTGCCGCCGGGTTCGCGTGGCTTGCCGACAATCCGGGCGAACTGGAGTTCCAGTTCCAGGACTTCACGGTCCGCACTACCGTGATGACGGCGGCCGTCGTCGCGCTCGGCGCGCTCGTCGTCGCCCGCCTCCTGTGGCTGCTCGGGCGGTGGCTGTTCGGCGCGCCGCGCCGCATCCGGCGACAAATGGCGGATCGTCGACGCGATCACGGTCAGACAGCGCTCAGCAAGGGATTCATCGCGATCGGGTCCGGCGATCGCGGCCTCGCCGCGCACTACGCGGCGGAGTCGCGGCACTACCTCCCGCACGAGCCGATGACGATGCTCCTCGGCGCCCAGACCGCACAGCTCGGCGGCGACGAGATGGGCGCTCGCGCCGTCTATGAGGAGATGCTCGCCAATCCGGAAACCCGCGTCCTGGGGCTCCGCGGCCTCTTCACCGAAGCGCGGCGGCGCAATGACGACGAGGCGGCGCGGAGCTTCGCTGAAGTCGCGGACGCCGAAAAGCCCGGCCTTCCTTGGGCCGGCTCGGCGGTTCTCGAGTTCAGGGCCGCCGACCGCGACTGGGACGGGGCGCTCGAGACGCTGTCGCGGCTTGCCGCTGCCGGTGCCATCGAGGCCGAACGCGCCAAGCGGCTCCAGGCCGTGCTGCTGACGGCGAAGGCGATGGAACTCGAGGACGGCGACCCGGCTGCGGCCCGCGAGGCGGCGATCCAGGCGCACCGTATCGCCCCGGAACTCGTGCCGGCGGCGACCATTGCGAGCCGCCTTCACACCCGGCTCGGCGATCCGAAGCGGGCGGCCAAGGCCGTCGAGACGACATGGCGGATCGAGCCGCATCCCGATCTTGCCGAGGCCTATGCGGACGCCCGGCCGGGCGAATCCGGGCGCGAGCGGCTCAAACAGATCACGCATCTGACACGCATTCGCGCCAACCACGCCGAGGGCCAGCTGGCGATGGCCCGCGCCGCCATTGACGCGCAGGAGTGGGAAACCGCGCGCGAAGAGCTTCGCAGCGTCATCGCCACGCGCCCGTCGGAGCGCGCCTGCCTGCTGATGGCGGAGCTTGAAGAACGCGAACGCCACGATGTCGGCCGGGCGCGCGACTGGCTCAACCGCGCCGTCCGTGCGCCACGCGATCCGGCCTGGGTCGCCGACGGCTATGTCTTCGACCACTGGGAGCCGGTGTCGCCGATCTCCGGTCGGCTGGATGCGTTCGAGTGGAAGGTGCCCGCGGTACGCCTCGAAGCGCCCGACACCGAGCCGGATATCGATTTGATGTCCGAGGACGGGACCAACCGGATGGCCGAGGACAGGACGGGGACCGACCTCGTCCTCGCTGCCGGCGAGCCATCGGCCGAGACCTACCCGACCGTCGCGGCGCCGCAGCAGGAGAGCGTGCCCGAACCGGCGCCGGAGGAAGCGGCCGATCCGATCGAGAGCGGGCATCAACCCGACGATCCGGGACCCGAACCGGAGGCCGAACCGGCCGCCGCTCCTAAGCAGCCCGAGAAGCCGGCCCGCCGCTTCCGCCTGTTCTCCTCGTGAGGTGACCTTGCCGTCGGCGCCGCTGGCGGCCTATATCGCCCGCGCCTTCGATCCGGAGCCAGGCGGACAATGACAGATATCAACAAAGTGGTCCTCGCCTATTCCGGCGGGCTCGACACATCGATCATTCTGAAATGGCTGCAGACCACCTATGGCTGCGAGGTGGTGACCTTCACCGCCGATCTCGGCCAGGGCGAGGAGCTTGAGCCGGCGCGGCGGAAGGCCGAAATGCTCGGCATCAGGGAGATCTATGTCGAGGATCTCCGCGAGGAGTTCGTCCGCGATTTCGTCTTCCCGATGTTCCGGATGAACGCGCTTTACGAGGGCGTCTACCTCCTCGGCACCTCGATCGCCCGGCCGCTGATCTCCAAGCGTCTGGTCGAGATCGCGGCGGAAACCGGCGCCGATGCGATCGCCCATGGCGCGACCGGCAAGGGCAACGATCAGGTTCGCTTCGAGCTGTCGGCCTATGCGCTCAACCCCGACATCAAGGTGATCGCGCCGTGGCGGGACTGGGAGTTCAAGTCGCGGACCGACCTTCTCGAATTCGCCGAGAAGAACCAGATTCCGGTGCCGCACGACAAGCGCGGCGAGGCGCCGTTCTCGGTCGACGCCAACCTCCTGCACTCCTCCTCCGAGGGGAAGGTGCTGGAGGACCCGTGGGAGGAGCCGCCGGAATATGTGTTCCAGCGGTCGGTGTCCCCCGAGGCGGCGCCCGACGAGGCAACCGAGATCACCATCGGCTTCGCCAAGGGCGATGCGGTTTCGCTCAACGGCAAGGCGATGAGCCCCGCGTCGCTGCTGGCAGCGCTCAACGATCTCGGCCGCGACAATGGCATCGGCCGGATCGACCTGGTCGAGAACCGCTTCGTCGGCATGAAGTCGCGCGGCATCTACGAGACGCCGGGCGGCACGATCCTCCTTGCTGCGCATCGCGCGATGGAATCGCTGACGCTCGACCGCGAGGCGGCGCATCTCAAGGACCAGCTGATGCCGCGCTATGCTGAGTTGGTCTATTACGGCTTCTGGTTCTCGCCCGAGCGCGAGATGCTGCAGGCGCTCGCCGACAAGAGCCAGGAGCGGGTCGAGGGCGAGGTCCGGCTGAAGCTCTACAAGGGCAACGTGATCGTGGTCGGCCGGAAGTCACCGCAATCGCTTTACTCCGATGCACTCGTCACCTTCGAGGACGATCGCGGCGCATACGACCAGAAGGACGCGGAAGGCTTCATCCGCCTCAACGCGCTCCGGCTTCGGACACTGGCGGCGCGGAAGCGCAGCAGCTAGGGGCGATGGCGATCGAGATCAGGGAGGCCGGGCCTGGTGATCTCGACGCGGTATTGGCGATCGAGTGGTCGGCGTTCGAGCGCGACGATATCGTCGAACTGACGCGCGACATGCTCGCCGACCCCACGGCTGAGCCGCCGCTGTCGCTGATCGCGCTCGACGATGGGCGGCCGGTCGGGCACGTGCTGTTCACGGCGGCGCGTCTTGACGGTGCTGAGGCTTCCCCACTGGTCTCGATCCTGGCGCCGCTCGCCGTTGCTCCCGAAGCGCAGAACAAGCGTGTCGGCACGGCGCTGGTGGAAGCCGGGCTAGACCGGTTGCGTGCAGCCGGCACGGAGCTCGTCTTTGTCCTCGGTCACCCCGGCTACTATCCGCGTTTCGGCTTCCGACCGGCGGGCGCACTCGGCCTCGACGCGCCCTATCCGATCCCGGCGAAAGACGCCGATGCCTGGATGGTTCTCGATCTTTCCGGCGGCACTCTCGGCCAGGCACGCGGCGTGGTGATTTGCTGCAATGCGTTAAGCAAGCCGGAACACTGGCGCGAGTAGGGTGCCGCCAACGGGGCACCCACGGAGACGCATCCCATGAAGCTGTTTCGTCTTGCGGCGGCGGCCGCCGCCGGTCTGTTGCTGACCATGACGACCGCCCTCCCTGTGCAGGCGCAGGAGTCCGACGCCGAGGTCAACTGGCTGATGGTGGTCCAGGGCCGCGTCACCGACGTTGCAGGCGAGCAGATGGTGCTCGGTGTCCGTCCGTCGGCGATCGTCTTCTCCGATCGTCCGGAACGGCTGGTCGGAATGCTCGACCTCGCCAGTTTCACCGCGTCGGCCTGGGGCTCGGGCGGCGCGCTCATGAGACCCGCCGAATGCGTCGGTGATCAACGAGACGGACAGCTCAATTGCCATCATCGTCGTCTCCGACATGAGCTATGCCGATGGCGTGCTCACGATCACCTTCGAGCTTCTGTCGGGCGATGCGCCGTCAGTCGGCGACGAACTCGGCATCACCATCGACGCCTTCCCGACGGCCGTGAACAGCCAGATCACCGACGCGGTGACACAGGCTAACGTCAAGGTGATCGGCGACGCGCCGGCTGGCGCCATGGGAAGCCTGTTCGACCCCGGCTAGCGGCTTGCCGCCATCGCCGGTGCGCCCCACATAGCAGGGAGCGCAACGGCCCCGATGGCAGAATGTCCTGGTCGATCACCCTCTTCCGGGTCGCCGGCAGCGAGATCCGGATCCATCTCACCTTCTTCCTGCTGCTCGCATGGTTCGGCATTGCTGGCTACAGCGCAGCGGGTTGGACCGGTTCGCTCGATGCGATCCTCTTCATCCTTGCCGTCTTTGCCTGCGTCGTGCTGCACGAGCTCGGCCACGCATTGGCGGCACGGCGCTACGGCATCACCACGCCCGACATCACGCTCCTGCCGATCGGCGGCCTGGCGCGGCTGTCGCGGATGCCGAACGATCCCAAGCAGGAGCTGGTGATCGCGATCGCCGGACCGCTGGTCAATGTAGCGATCGCCGGCATTCTCGTGCTCTTCGGCGCCAATCTCGCGCTCGATGCCGAGGAGATCACCGGCTACGGTCAGGGCTTCATCTCGCAGCTGGCGGTGATCAATCTCTACCTCTTCGCCTTCAACCTCATCCCGGCCTTTCCGATGGATGGCGGGCGCATCCTTCGCGCGCTGCTGGCGCTCCGCTTCAGCCGCCGCCGCGCGACCGAGATCGCGGCGCGGATCGGACAAGGCATCGCCTTCCTGTTCGTGCTGCTGGGGCTCGTCACCGGCAACGTTCTCCTCATCCTCATCGCGGTGTTCGTCTTTTTGGCGGCGTCGAGCGAGGCCGGCCATACCGGCCTCATGGAGATGGCCGCGCGCCTGCCGGTCGAGCGGGCGATGATCCGTTCCTTCGAGAGCCTGTCGCCGCAGGCCAGTATCGGCGACGCGGCCGACGCCGTCCTCGCCACAACGCAGCACGAGTTTCCGGTGGTCGACGGCGGCGGGCGGCTGCGCGGCGTGGTGACGCGGCGGGCGATCGTCGCCTCGCTTCGCAGCCATGGCAGGGCCGCGCCCGTCCTCGACGCGATGAGCGAGGCGCCGACGGTGGCGGAGGGCAGCCGGCTCGCGCCCGTGGTCCGCATGATCTTCGAGGGCAACGCGCCGATCGTCGGCGTCGCCGCCGCCGACGGCAGGCTGGTCGGCTACGTCTCGCCCGAGAACCTCTCCGAGCTGATGATGCTCGGCTCCGGCGCGGAGGCACAGGCGCCGGGGCCGTGGGGGCGCGCCGGCCGCGTCTGACAAGGCGCTGCGGCGGATTGCTTTCCGCCGATCTCTCCCTATATTCGCGGCGAACTCCCGACCGCCGCAAGCCCAAGATTCTCGCGATGGCTCTACGCAACATCGCCATCATCGCGCATGTCGATCATGGCAAGACCACCCTCGTCGACCGGCTGCTGCAGCAGTCCGGGTCGTTCCGCGACAATCAGCGTGTCGCGGAACGCGTGATGGATTCCAATGATCTCGAGCGCGAGCGCGGGATCACCATCCTCGCCAAGGCGACCTCGGTGGTCTGGGGCGAGACTCGCATCAACATCGTCGACACCCCCGGCCACGCCGATTTCGGCGGCGAGGTGGAGCGCATCCTCAACATGGTCGACGGCGCGATCGTGCTGGTCGACGCCGCCGAAGGGCCGATGCCGCAGACCAAATTCGTGGTTGGCAAGGCGCTCAAGATCGGGCTGCGGCCGATCGTTGCGATCAACAAGATCGACAAGCCGGACGCCCGGCCGATCGAGGTGGTGAACGAGGTGTTCGATCTCTTCGCCGCGCTCGACGCCGATGACGACCAGCTCGACTTCCCGATCCTCTACGGTTCGGCCAAGGAAGGCTGGATGGCAGAAAGCGCCGACGGGCCGAAGGAATCGCTGGCGCCACTCTACGAGCTGATCCTCCGTCACGTGCCGCCGCCGACGGTCGAGGAAGGGCCGTTCCGGATGCTAGGCACGCTGATCGAGGCCAACCCCTATCTCGGCCGCATCATCACCGGCCGGGTGTTCTCCGGATCGGTCAAGACCAACCAGGCGGTGAAGGTGATCGACCGCGAAGGCAAGCTGGTCGAGAACGGCCGGGTGTCGAAGATCCTCGCCTTCCGCGGCATCGAGCGCGCGCCGATCGACGAAGCCGAAGCGGGCGACATCATCGCCATTGCCGGCCTCCCCAGTTTCAACGTCGCCGATACGCTGGGCGCGCCGGAAATCACCGAGCCGCTGCAGGCGCAGCCGATCGATCCGCCGACCCTGTCGATGACGTTCATGGTCAACGATTCGCCGCTCGCCGGCACCGAGGGCGACAAGGTGACGAGCCGGGTGATCCGCGACCGCCTCTACAAGGAGGCCGAGGGCGATGTCGCGCTCAAGGTGACCTCGGCGCCGAACTCGGACGCCTATCTGGTGTCCGGTCGTGGCGAGCTTCAGCTCTCTATCCTGATCGAAACGATGCGCCGCGAGGGTTTCGAACTGGCCGTCTCCAGGCCGCAGGTGGTCTATCAGCGCGACGAGACCGGCGCACTGCTCGAGCCGATCGAAGAAGTGGTGATCGACGTTGACGAAGAGTTCTCAGGCGTCGTCGTCCAGAAGCTGTCGGAACGCCGGGCCGAGATGGTCGAGATGAAGCCGTCAGGCGGCGGCCGGCTGCGGCTCGTCTTCCACGCGCCGACGCGCGGGCTGATCGGCTATCAGGGCGAGCTGCTCACCGACACCCGCGGGACGGCAGTGATGAACCGGCTGTTCCACGCCTACGCACCGTTCAAGGGCTCGATCCCGGGCCGGCGCAATGGCGTGCTGATATCCAACGGCGATGGCGAAGCCGTCGCCTATGCGATGTTCAATCTGGAAGATCGCGGGCCGATGATGATCGACCCCGGTGCCAAGGTCTATCGCGGCATGATCATCGGCGAGCACACGCGCGACAACGATCTCGAGGTCAATGTCCTGAAGGGCAAGCAGCTCACCAATATCCGTGCCGCCGGCAAGGACGAGGCGATCAAGCTTACGCCGCCGATCCGGATGACGTTGGAGAAGGCGCTGGCCTGGATCGCCGATGACGAACTGGTCGAGGTGACGCCGAAGGCGATCCGGCTCCGCAAGGCGTTCCTCGATCCGCATGAGCGCAAGCGCTCCGAGCGGGCGCGGGCCGAGGCCGAGGCGGTCGCCTAGCAGGCGGCGATGCTATTCGAGCGAGACGACGACGCGCTCGTTCTTGTTGTGATCCTCGACCTCGATCAGCGTGCCGGTCACCTCCGGATGGTCGATCAGGCTGACGATCGCCGGGAGATCGACGCCGTGCTCGGCGATCGAATCATGCAGACGCCGCGGTATGAGGCCGGACGCGAACCGGAGGATCCCTTTCGGGACGGAGTAGGTCTGCGCAGGCTCTCCCGAGCCGCCGCGATAGATGCGAACCTTGACCGTCGACATGCCCGCCTCCTCAAGCTGAACTGATGTCCTTCAGGGTATCCTGGGAGCGTCGTTCGCCGCGCGCCTTGATCCAGGGCAAGCGGCGTCAGCGACGGTAATAGCGGTCGATCGCCGGTCGATGGCCAGGCGCCAGAATCTCGGCCGGCGGTCCGACCGCCATGACACGGCCCTCGTCGACGAACGCGATGAGGTCAGCGATCTCGGCGGCATCTTCAGGCGAGTGGATCGCCATCAACACGGTCAGGCCGTTCTCGCGGCGGAGCGCGTCGACCAGCTCGATCATCTCCTTGCGAAGGCCGGGGTCGAGCCCGGTGAAGGGTTCGTCCAGCAGCATCAGCGGTTTGTCTCGGACGAGAGCGCGGGCGATGGCGACGCGCTGCTGCTGGCCGCCGGAGAGCTCGCCCGGGCGCCGCGAGGCCATGCCGGCAAGGCCAACACGGGCAAGCGCGTCGTCGATGCGCCGGCGATGCGCTTCGGTCAGACGGAGCCGCGGCTCAAGACCGAGACCGATATTCTGCAGCGCCGTCAGATGCGGGAAGAGATTGTGGTCCTGGAAGAGGATCGACAGCGGCCGCGCGGAGGGCGCAAGGCGGGTGAGGTCGCTGCCGTCGAAGCGGATGGTTCCTGATTCTGGGGTGGCGAATCCGGCGATAGCATGCAGCAGGGTCGTCTTGCCGCCGCCGGACGGACCGATCAGCGCGCAGAGCGCGCCGGTGTGGACCGCGAGGTCGTAGGCGACGCTGAAGTCGGGATAGACGAGGCGGACGTTATCGAGCTCGAGCAAACCAGCCTCCCGACCATCGCTGGGCGACGAGAAACAGCGCCAGCACCAGGAGCGTCAGTAGTAGCGCCACCGAAGCCGCCTCGTCGGTGCGATAGGCGCCGAGCCGCGAATAAAGAAGGAGCGGCAGAGTCACGACGTCGCCGGTGCCGAAAAAGGCGGCGACGCCGAGATCGCCCAGCGACAGCGCGGTCGCCATCGTCAGTCCGACGATCAGTGGCGAGCGCAGCAGCGGCCAGTCCGTCAGCACGAACCGCGTCCACGCGCGCATGCCGAGACTGTCGGCAAGCCGACCAAAGCGCTCGAAGGAGAGGAGCAGCGGCGGCTCGATGTGGCGATAGGTGAACGGCAGCGCCATCAGCGCGTTGACGATGACGATCAGCGGCGCCGCCAGCGCGAACGGGTCGGCGTGCGGCCGCAGCACGACGAAAAGTCCCGCCGACAGCGTGATCGGCGAGATGACGAGGATCAAGAGGGCCGAGAGGCTGACGATTCCGGCAAGGCGCGGCCGGCCCGCGCGGAAGCGGAGTTCGCGACTCAGGAGCGCGATAGAGAAGCCGAGCCCGACTGAGAGGAGGCCGGCGGCGATGCCGATCGCCAGGCTGGTGCCGAGTGCCTCGAGGACCGCCCGGTCGAACAGGCTTCCAACGGCGCCGATGCCGGAGAGGGCGATCGTCGCCAGCGGCACGCCGACGAAGAGCGCCGCGGCAACGAGGACTGCTCCGTCGAAGACGCGCATCGACCTTGCCTTGATGTCGGGGCGGTCGGCGCCGAGGCCGGTGGGCATCGCCTCCGGCGCGCGCCGCGTCAGCAGAAAGGCGACGGGGGCGAGGAGGATTGCCGCGACCGCGACCTGCAGAACGGCGAGCACTGCCGCGCCGCGGAAATCGGCCTCGAAGCGGACGGCCTCGTAGATCGCCACTTCAAGCGTCGAGACCGCCGGACCACCGCCCAGCGCCAGCACGATAGCGAAACTGGTGAAGCAGGCGAGGAACATCAGCGCGCCGATGCCGGGCGCCTCGCGGATGAGCACCGGAAGGTCGATGAGGCGGAATAGCGCCGATGGCGGCATGCCGAGCTGCGAGGCGAGGCGCCATTGCTCGGGGCTGATCGAAGCGAGGCCAGCGAGGAAGACGCGTGCGGCAAGGGGCGCGTTGAGGAGGATGTGCGCAATGACGACGCCGTCGAGGCCGAACACCCAGCTGCCGTAGTCGATGCCGAGCCAGCCGGCGATATCGGCCAGCCAGCCGGAGCGGCCGAAGACGGCGACGATCGCGAACACGGTGACGATCGCCGGCAGCACGGTCGCGACGTTGAGCGCGGCGATCAGCGCGTGCCGGCCCGGAAAGCGGGTCCGGCGGGCGAGCGCCAGCGCGATGGCCGCTCCGACCACCAGCGACGTTGCCGCCGAGAGCGCCGCCTGGATGAGGCTGATGCGGATCAGCCCCACGATGTAGGACGTCCGGCCATAGGAGCCGCCCTCGCCGCCCGCGGTGACGAGCCCGGCAAGGGCGGCAAGGACCAGCAATGCGATGAGGCCGAGGGCGACGAGCCCCGCCGCCCTGCTCACCGGGGGAAGCCGCGCGTCATCGACCGATCGCGTCCAGCCATTCGTCGATCCATGCCGAGCGGTTGGCCTCGACGGCGTCCGGGTCCGGCAGGAACGAGTTCTCGGGCGTGGCGAGCGTCTCGAATGCCTCCGGAAGACCATCCGCCGGCGTCGTCGCCGGATACATCCAGTTGCCTTCGGGGATCGCTGTCTGGAAGCCGTCCGAGACTATGAAAGCGAGGAACTCGCGGGCGAGCTCCGGCGTGTCCGTCGCCATGGTCATCGCCGCGACCTCGACCTGGAGCGCGTGGCCTTCCTCGAAGATCGCCGCCCGGTAGCGGTCTTCCTCCTCGACGGCGATGTGGTAGGCCGGCGAGGTTGTGTAGGAGAGCACCATGTCGGTCTCGCCCTCGAGGAAGAGGCCGTAGGCCTCCGACCAGCCGCGGGTCACGGTGACGATGCGCGGCTCCAGCAGTTCCCACGCCTCGTCGGCATCGTCGCCGAAGACCTCCCTGACCCACAGCAGCAGGCCCAGTCCGGGGCTCGACGTACGCGGATCCTGGATGATGATGTCCGGCCCGTCCTCGTCCTCGACGAACGCCTCGAAGCTGGTCGGCACCGAGCCGAGGGTTTCCGAATCATAGACGAAGGCGAACCAGCCCCAATCGAAGGGGACGAAGGTATCGTCCGTCCATTCGACCGGAAGGTCGAGTTCGCCAAGTTCGGTTTCGTGCGGAGCGAACAGGCCGGTCTCGCGGGCGTTCGCGATCAGATTGGTATCGAGGCCGAGGACGATATCGGCATCGGTCGAGTCGCCCTCGAGACGCAGGCGGGCAAGCAGCGTCCCGGCGTCCTCGGTTTCCACCCATTCGAGCGTGCAGTCGCACTCGGCCTCGAAGTTCGCCTTGATCGTCGCGCCCGGCCCGAACTCCCCGGAAAAGGAGCTATAGGTGTAGACGGTGAGGGTCGGCCGTTCCTGCGCCATGGCGGGAAGAGAAACGGCAAGTGCTGCCGCGGCAGCGGTGAGCGATAGGGTTCTGCGGTTCATGGTCTTCGCCTTTCGTCGCTGTCGGGGCACAGGCGAAGACGCAAAGAGCTGCTGCAGTGGCTGGCATCTCTATCCCTCCGCCGGCATCACCCGGATCAGGTTCCATGGGTTGGCGCGTCTCGCCTCTCAGCCCCGAGCGACCCGGGGCACCCCAAGAGATGACTGGATTGTAGGACGCGGCGGCGGCGTGGCGCAACCCGCGCCCGCGTCTGCGCGAATCGGCGGCACGGCGAGTTGTTTCCCGCGTCGTCGGCTGCTAGCCACAAGGCCCCTGGCTGACCTGGCCCGTCGGCGCCCTTGTTGCGGTTGCAGGTGTCCGTCTTCGATCGTCCCCTCGAGATCGATCCGTCGCGCCGGTTCACGGTCGCAGCGATCATCCTTTTCCTGCTCGGCTTCCTGCCGATGCCGCTCGGCAGCATGGCGACGGTGGCCTTCAGCACCGCGGCGCTGGCCGCCCTGCTGTTGCTGGCGATCCGCAGCGTCCCGTTCGAGATGCCGGCGCCGGCCGGCTTCGCAGTCGGAGCAACGCTGTTCTACTTCGCCGTCGACCTGCTCTCGCCGCTCCTCTACGAGAACCGGGCCGAGAGCTGGCGGCCGATCGTCACCTCGCTGCAGTTCCTGCTCTTTCCGGTGCTGCTGGTCGTGCTCCGCACGGCACGGGCAGACCCGATTGCCGTGTTCGTCCGCGGCGCCCGGATCGGGGCGATCATCGGCGGTGTGATTGCGGTCATCCAGGTCGCCGACGGCTTCGATCGGGCGATCGGCGGGGCGGTCAGCTCGTTTCCTTTCGGCGCGGTGGCGGCGTGGCTGACCGCGGTCTCGCTGCTCGGCATCGGCAATGCGCGCTGGGGCGAACGGATCTTTGCCGCAATCGCCTTCTCCGGCGGACTTGCCGCCGCGATCCTCTCGGAGTCTCGCGGCGTCTGGCTGGCGCTGCCGGTGCTGGCCGTGATCGCGCTCGTCTATTTCAGGGCGCGCTATGGCGGAAAGGTCGCCGGGACCGGGGCGGCAGCGCTCGGCGCGGTCGGGCTTGCGGTGTTGATCATGGCCGGCGACAGCGTGCGCGAGCGCTTTTCGGAAACGCTGGTCATGTTCGAAGGCTTCGAGTTCGGGCAGGCGGATCGCGAAACATCGGACGACGAATACTCGCTCGACCAGCGTGTGCTGATGCTGTCCTACGGTCTCGAAGCTGTGGTCGATCGGCCGATCGCCGGTTACGGGCTGCACAACGCCGTCGCGGAGGTGCGGGCGCGGGCCGCCGAGGACGGCTATCGGATCGACGACTTCAACCACCTCCACAACGAGTATTTGACCGAGACCGTCTCCAACGGCCTGATCGGATTGACCTCGCTGCTCCTGCTGCTCGCCGCGCCGCTGGTGGTCGCCTATCGCAGCGCCCGCGACGCCACCTATCCTGAACGCGTTGCGCTTGCCTGGTTCATGTCCGCGGGATCGGCGACGTTCGGCCTGACGAGCCTTGCCTTCGGCCACGACATCACCAACACCGTGTTCGTGTCGGGACTCCTTGTCGTCTGCCTGAGTGCCGCGAAGGCCGGTCCGCGCGTGGCGGCGGACCGGGCGCCCGGACGGAGCGCCTAGCGAAGCACTGCGTGGACGGCGTCGATGATACGGTCCTGGGTCGGCTCGTCGAGATAGGGATGCATCGGCAGGCTGACGACCTCGCCGGCGAGCTTCTCTGCCACCGGCGCAGCGCCACCGGCAACCGGATAGTGCGCATAGGCCGGCTGATGATTGACCGCACGCGGATAGTGGATCGCGGTCGGCACGCCGAGATCCTTGAGATCGGAGCAGAATGCGGCGCGGTCGATGCCCTCGAGGCGCAGCGTGTACTGCGCCCACACCGAGGTCAGGTCCGGTGCCAGCACCGGCATCGTGGCGACATCGGCGAGGCGCTCGGAATAGCGTGCCGCGATACGGTCGCGCGCGGCGATCTCGTCGCCGAAGATCGCCAGCTTCTCGACCAGAATGGCGGCCTGCATGGCGTCCAGCCGCGAGTTTAGGCCGACCCGCGCATGATCGTAGCGGTTCTCGCCCTGGCCATGCATCCGCATCGACCGCAGGAGAGCCGCCTCGTCTTCATTGTCGGTGAAGACGGCGCCGCCGTCGCCATAGCAGCCGAGCGGCTTGGCCGGGAAGAACGAGGTCGCGGTCGCCCGCGCCAGGGTTCCGACCTTGCGGCCGCGATAGGCGGCACCGAAGCTCTGGGCCGCATCGGCGATGATCCGGACACCCGCGGCGTCGCACACCTCGGCAAGCGCATCATAGTCGGCCGGCTGGCCGTAGAGGTCGACGGCGATGACGGCGGCCGGCCGAAGACCCTCGCGGCGAGCCAGCGCGATTGCTTCGGCCACCGCGGCCGGGTCGATATTGAACGAATCGGGAAGCACGTCGGCGAAGACGACGCTGGCGCCGCGAAGCGCCACGACTTCGGGTGGGGCGGCAAAGGTGAAGGCCGGGCAGATGACGGCATCGCCGGGGCCGATATTCTCGGCCATCAGGATGAGGCTCAGCGCATCGGTGCCGCTGGCGCAGCCGACGGCGAAGCGGGCGCCGCAGAACTCGGTGAGGGCGCGCTCGGCGTGCTCAACCTCGCGGCCGAGAATGAACTGGCCGTGGTCGAGGACCCTGGCGATGGCGGAGTCGATCTCGTCGCCGATTCGGGCGCGCTGCGCCTGAAGGTCGATGAAGGCTATGTCGGCCTCGGTCGGCGAAATCTTCTTGAGCATCTCATGCAATCGTCAGGATATTGAAGGCGCTGGCAAAATACGCACCCCCACGACACTCACAAATCACTTATGATTCGTGCCGGAAACATTGCGAAAGCTGACGGAACGGCGGCGCAAATCTGGGAAGTTGACATGAAGCGGACGGGGCGGGATACCGGCACGGAGCCGGGCACGCCATCGCCAGTCGCAGCGGTTTGTGCGATGATGCCAATGACGATCACGGGATGAGGCCAAGAATGGCAATCGCCGCCGCTTCTCGCAGACTGCTCGGACCGGCCGTTCTGGCCGCGGGGTTGTCGCTCTCGGCATGCACGATCACGCCGCTCTATTCGCCGACGACGTCGGGCGCGCCGCTGCAGAGCGAACTGGCGGCGATCTCGATACCGCCGGTCACCGACCGGACCTCGCAGATCGTCCGCAACGAGCTTCTCTTCGCGTTCACCGGCGGCGGCGATGGTGCCGCGCCGCGATATGAACTGAGCCTTCGCGCCTCCGCTGGCGGTGGCGGGCTCAATATCACGGCGCCCGGCAATGTCGCCTCGTCGATCGTCCGGGTCACGGTCAACTACACGCTGATCGATATCGCCACCGGAGCGGTGATCGCCGATTCCTCGGCAAGCGCTGAAACGCGCTACGAGGTTTCCAACCAGGCATTCGCCAATCTGCGGGCCGAGACTAATGCCGAGGAGCGGGCGGCGATCGCGGCCGCCGAGACCGTTCGGCTGCAGATCTCCGCGGCGCTGGCGACCTATGTGCCGTCCCCGGTCCAGCCCGAGACCGTCGCCGCACCTTAGGCGGCGCGCCCCCTGAAATCCGGAACGGCGTCGGCGAGCGTCCGATAGACCGCCGCTCGGTCGTCCTTGATGATCGCGTCGCGGAGCGCCGCCACCCAGCCGCGCACGTCGTCGACGGACGGGCAGACGGAGCTCGCCGCAACGACGCCCGGAACACCGGTCTCGATGTGATCCTCATTGTGGGCGAAGAGGATTTCCTCGATGCGCTCGCCCGGCCGGACGCCGGTATAGACGATGTCGACGTCGACATTGGGCTCCAGGCCGTGAAGCCGGATCATGTGCTCGGCAAGCTCGGCGATCTTCACCGGCTGGCCCATATTGAGGACATAGACCGACATCTCTTCCGGCTCGCCCGACTGGAGCGCATGGCCGGTGGCGGCGACCACCAGATCGCACGCCTCGCGTATCGTCATGAAGTAGCGGACCATGTCGGGGTGGGTGACGGTGACGGGTCCACCGGCCTCGATCTGCGCCTTGAATTTCGGCACCACCGAGCCATTCGACCCGAGAACGTTGCCGAAGCGGACGGAGATCATCCGCCGCCGCGCGCGGCCATCGACGGCGGCGAGCTGGCTGTCGAGCATCTGGCAATAGAGCTCGGCGAAACGCTTGGTCGCGCCCAGCATCGACTGCGGCTCGATCGCCTTGTCGGTGGAGATCATGATCATCGATTCGGCACCGACGATAGACGCGGCATCGGCGACGTTGATCGTCCCGAAGACGTTGGTCTTCACGCCCTCGGCCCAATCCTGTTCGATGATCGGAACATGCTTCAAGGCCGCGGCGTGAAAGACGAGATCGGGCTCGAACTGCGCAAACAGGCGATGGATGCGATCGCGGTCGCGGACGTCGGCGATCCGCCCGGTCACCGAGCATTCCGAGGGGCGCGCGTGAAGTGACTCCACGATGGCATGAAGCGCCGGCTCGGAGTTCTCGACGATCAGCAGACGCGCAGCGCCGTATGAGACGACGCGGCGGCAGATCTCGGCGCCGATGGAGCCGCCGCCTCCGGTGACGATGATCGATTTGCCCGCCACGGCCCGTGCCGTCAGCAGCGGATCGATCGCGACCGTCGGGCGCAGCAGGAGGTCCTCGATGTCGATCGGGGCAAGGCGCGGCGGCTCGCCGGCATCGACCGGCGGCAGCCGGCTCGCGCCGATGCCGAGGCGGCGTGCCTGCATGAGCGCGGTTTCTGGCTTTGCCTCCGGCGACAACGCCGACGGCATCATGATGATGCGGCCGATGCGGATGCCCCGTGCCTCGAAATCGGCAACCGCGCGCTCGAGATGGTCGGGCGTCCCGATCACCTCGACGCCGCGCAGGACCTGGCCGCGATCGGCTGGCTCGGGCGACAGCATTCCGGCGACGCGAATGCGCGAAACCGCACCCGTCTCGATCGAACGGAGCAGCATGTCGGCATCGGACGGATCGCCGATGACCAGCGCCGGCGTCAGCTCCGAACCGCGAACATGCTGCTGCGAGCGCGCATAGCGATAGTAGCGATACGCAATGCGCGGGCCCCCGAGGAAGAACATCTGGAGGCACCAGTAGAGAAGGATCGTGACGACGCCGAAATAGAACTCGCCGAAGACATCGGGTCGCGACATCACGTAGTCGAGCGCGACCAGCGAGACGCTGAGGATCGTCGCCGCGACGAAGATATTGAAGAGGTCCGGCAGCGACGTAGAGCGCCATTTCGAGCGGTAGGGCGACGAGAA
>CAZSXA010000014.1:12913-24374 GCA_964611195.1 uncultured Bauldia sp. | reverse complement strand
CTTGTCCGCGCCAAAGAGGCCGCGCTCGTACTTGCCGGAATAATAGAGCGCGGATTCCTTCAGCGTTTTCGACGGCAGCGTTCCCGTGTTGGCGCCGGCCCCGCCAAGAACCTTCTCGCGTTCGACGATCGCAACGCTCTTCCCGAAATACGCCGCTTTCGCCGCAGCCTTCTCACCCGCGGGCCCGGAACCGATGACGATGAGGTGGTAGTGACGGGGAGGAACTGGATCGGACATCGCGTGTCGCCTTTGGTCACGGCGACATGCCGTACATATCCGGCGTTTGGCAAGGCGTTCGGCCCTGCGACGCCGGACATGGTTTCGCGAATTGCGCCAGTGGGCTATGTAGCCTCGATTCTGGTCTGGGCCGAGAGAAGATGGCGGGTCGCGAAGAAATCGTCGCAACGATGGCTCAGTTTTCGCTGTTCGCGGATCTGACGCCCCCGCAGCTTGAATCGGTCGTTGGCCAGCTCGACGAGGCGCTTTTTGCCAGGGACACCCGTATCCTCCGGCAGGGGCTGACCGGGTCGGGGCTCTACTTCATCCTCGAAGGCAGCTGCCGGGTCGATGTTGACGGAACTGAGCGCGCGCGTCTCGGCCCGGGCGAGTTCTTCGGCGAAGTCTCGATTCTGCTGGGATCGCCGCCCACCGCGGATGTCGTCGCCATCGCCGACACCCGCTGCCTGGTCCTCTCGGCGCCGACCGCCGAGGCGTTCCTCACGACTTACCCGCGCCTGATGTTCCGCATGCTCCAGGTCCAGGCGCGCCGCCTGCGGGCCGCCAACAGCTGGCGGAACTGAGCTGGCCATGGACGGATCTCGGCGCCCGTTTCCGCCCGGGTCCTATCCTGTCGTCGTCGTCGGCAGCGGCCCTGGCGCGCTACAGATGTCCTATTCGCTCCGACGGCATGGCATCGACCATGCCGTCATTTCGGCCGACTCGGCACCGGGCGGCATGTTCCGCAAATGGCCAGTGTTCCAGCGTCTGCTGTCTTGGACGAAACCGCATGCTCCCGATGGTCCGGGTTCGCGCCGCTATCTGCGCTTCGACTGGAACAGCCTCCTCGCCGACGAGGCACAGCTGAGTTCGCTACAGGCGAAGCACATGGACGGGACATCGCATTTTCCCTCGCGCGCCGAGATGGAAGCCAATCTGGCCGGGTTCGCCGAGGTTGCCGACATTGCGATCCGATACGATTGTGAGTGGCAGTCGACCGCGCGGATCGACGACGGCGGGCCGGATCGCTTCGCCCTGACGACGAGCGACGGCGAATATCGCTGCCGCGTCGCCGTCTTCGCCGTCGGCGTTGCCGAGCCGTGGTCGCCGCGAATCCCCGGCATTGAGCACGCTCATCACTATGCCGAGGTCGGGCCGGCGGAGGATTACGCCGGTCGGCGCGTCTTCATCATCGGCAAGCGTAACTCGGCCTTCGAGCTGGCCTCGGGCCTGATGCAATGGGCGAGCGCGATCACGCTGGCCTCGCCGTCGCCCGCCAAGCTGTCAGTCGTCACCAAATCGCTCGCAGGCGTGCGGGCCCGCTACGTCCAGCCATTCGAAGACAACGTCATCGGCGGGGGCTGCGCCATCGTCAGCGCCGCCATCGACGGGATTGCCAGGACCGAGGGCGAGTTCAAGGTCACGCTGCGCGCTGCAGATGGGTCGACATGGCGTGTTGCAGCCGATGACGTCATCAACGCAACGGGCTTCGTTGCTCCGCTTCGCGATCTCCCCGATATCGGCGTCAACGTGTTCGGCCAGAGCCGTCTGCCCGCACTCTCCCACTGGTGGGAAAGCGCAGGCGTCGCCGGCATCTACTTCGCAGGGACAATCACGCAGGCCGCGCCGAGCCTTGGCAAATACGGCGTCCCGCACAATTCGGGCGCCGTGCACGGCTTCCGGTTCAACGCAGTTCTCCTGGCGCGGCACATCGCGGAGAAGGAGTTCGGGAAGGCCTCGGCATCGATCCCGATCGGCTCGGACGAACTGGTGAAGGTGCTTCTTGCCGATATCGGCGAGAGCCCTGAGCTCTGGCACCAGCATGGCTTCCTCAGCCGCAGCTTTGCCCTCCGCGACGGCAAGATGCACGACATTGGCTATTCGCCGCTGACCGCGTTCCTCGACGACGAGAAGCAGGACGGCCTGGCATTGGCGCTGGAACGTGACGGTTCGGGGGACATCTTCCCGGTCATCTACACCCGCATCGGCGGCGCGACGCGGGAGGAGCAGTTGGAGCGCCTGACGCCCGACGGCGTTGCCTCCCATGGACACGAGCAGACGCTCGCGGGGGTCCTCCGCGATTTCTAGGCAGCCGCCGGTCTCCGCCGGTGAGTTGCCGAATCCGACCGGGGCAGCATAAGCTTTGGCGATGGCATCGTGGCGTGGGGGCGGCGCATGGCGGATCGATCGAGGGGAGGGCCGGCAGCGCGCTCCGTGCTAGTCGACCGGCTTGTTCTTCGGGCTGCGCCAGGCACCGAGTATCTTTGAATGTGGCGTCGGCGCCTCGTACCGGTGGTGATCGGGCTGGTCCTGATCGTCCTGCTGGTCTGGCTGCGGGCGACCGATCCGGTGCCGATCCAGCAGCTTCGCGAACTCGCCTTCGACACTTATCAGCAGACCGCCCCTCGCGAGGGCGTCGATATGCCGATTCGCATCGTCGACATCGACGAGGCCTCGTTGGCCGAGATCGGCCAATGGCCCTGGCCGCGGAACATACTGGCCGATCTGACTGACCGGCTGACGCAGATGGGCGCGGCGGTTGTCGTTTTCGACGCCCTTTTCCCGGAGCCGGATCGCGCCTCGCCCCACCGCATTGCGGAGGAGCTCGACGTTGCCGACGATTCCGACTTGCGCGACTATGACGCCGAATTCGCCGCCGCGATCGCGCGATCGCCCGTTGTGATGGGCTTCGGCGTAACGCCCGGCGAGGGACCGATGCCCGGCGCACAGAAGACGGTGCCCGCCATCGTCGGCCCGAACCCTGATCTTACCGTTCCGAGGATGCCGGGGACGGTGACGTCCCTGCCGATCCTGGTGGAAGCGGCCCTCGGGCTCGGCAGCATCAGCCTCGATCCCGGCGGCAGTGTCTCGATCGTCCGCGAACTGCCGCTGCTGTGGAGTTCCGGCGACGCCTACTACCCCGCGCTGATGATCGAGGCATTGCGAGTTGCACTCGGTGTCCAGACGCCTGTGGTCTTCGCCGATCAGGTGGGGTTTGGCGCGGTGGAGTCGGTTCGGGTCGCGAACTTCGAGATTCCGACAACCACGACCGGCGGCCTTCGCCTCTACTATCAGGAAACGCCGGACAATCTTTATGTTCCTGCGGCCGGCATCCTCGGCGAGGAGGGCGCCTCCTACGCACCGCTCATCGCCGGTAACATCGTCTTCATCGGGACCTCGGCGACCGGTCTCCTCGACATCCGCGGCACGCCGCTCGGCACCAACATGCCCGGTGTCGAGATCCACGTGCAGGCGCTCCAGCAGATACTCAGCGAGACCTATCTGACGCGCGCCGACTGGATCGGCGGACTGGAGATCCTGACATTCGTCGTCATCGGCCTCATCCTCATCGCGATCGTCCAGTTCTTCGGCCCGCTGGTGAGCTTCCTCATCGGCGGTGCGCTGGCCGGAGCGTTGGTTGCCGGCTCGTGGTTCGCCTTTACCGACTCCGGGCTCCTTGTCGATCCGAGCTTCCCGCTCGTCGCCAGTCTCATCGTCTATTTCGCGATGGTCTTCGCTCGCTATGTCACCACCGACGCTGACAAACGGCGCATTCGCTCCGCATTCGGCAACTACGTCTCGCCGGAGCTGCTGACGCAGATCGAGAAGAGCAGCGGCAAGCTCGCGCTCGGTGGCGAGACCAGGGAGCTTTCGATTCTTTTCTCGGACGTCCGCTCCTTCACCACGCTCAGCGAAGGCTTCGAGCCGGCAGACCTCGTCACGCTGCTCAACCGGCTGTTCGGTGCGCTCGGCCAGGAGATCACCGACGAGCTCGGCACCATCGACAAGTTCATCGGCGATGCGATCATGGCCTTCTGGAACGCGCCGGTCGATGTCGAGGATCATGCCCTTCGCGCCTGTCGGGCGGCGCTCGGCATGCGCGCCAAGCTTGCAGAGATGAACGAGCGTGACGGGTTCGAGTTGAGGAGCGGCGGTCATGCCTCCGACCGCATCGAGATCGGCATCGGCATCGCCACCGGGGAAGCGCTGGTCGGCAATCTCGGCCTCGAGACCCGGTTCGACTACTCCTGCGTCGGCGACACGGTGAACGTCGCCTCGCGCGTCGAGGGGGCGTGCAAGCCGCTGGCCTACGATCTCGTGGTCGTCGAGGCGACGCGTGCCGAGGCGCCGGGATTGGCATTCCTCGAGGCCGGATCGCTTGAGCTCAAGGGCAAGACCAGTCGCGAGCCGATCCACATTCTCGTTGGCGGCCCGGAAATTGCGGAAAGCGATGCTTTCCGCAAGCTTTGCGAGGCTCATTGGCATGCCATCGAGGCGCTCAAGACAGGTGAAGGCGTCGATGCCGCGATCGACGCGTGCATCGAGCGGGTGACCTTCCCCGACCCCCGATTGAAGGGCTTCTACGAGGCCATGCGCGGCCGGCCCGGCGACTTCGCCGACACCACGATCCGCGCGGTGAGCCTCCCGGAAACGGCCTAAGTGGCTGCCTTAACCCGCTTGCCGATCCGGCCGCCACGCCGTACTTTGCCGGCCCGAAGCCTCGCATTCGCTCCACGGGGGGACCGTCGCGAACATGGAAATCAAACAGGAAGAACTTGATAGCGGGATCCACAAGGTCACGCTTGCCGGCTCGCTCGACATCGCGGGCGCGAATGAGATCGATCTTCCCTTCAGCGTCATTGCCGGCAAGTACGACCGCGTCATCGTCGATCTGAGCGGTGTCACCTTCCTTGCCTCGATGGGCGTTCGGGTACTCGTCAAGTCAGCGAAAGCGCAGGCCGGCCATCACGGCAAGATGGTACTCGTCAACCCGCCCGAGCCGGCGCGGCGCGTCCTGGAATCCATCGGTGTCGATTCGATCATGCCGATCGTCGATACTCAGGCTGAAGCCGAAGCCCTCCTGAGCTAGCTCCGTGCTGCGACAGGCGATGTTGCTTGCGGCCGATCCGTCGGAGGTTACGCGGCTAAACGCATGGCTCGACAAGACGTTCGACGAGGCGGGCGTCGAGGAGAGCGTGCGCAGCTGCGTGAAACTCTGCCTCAACGAGGCCGTGACGAACGTTATCCTCTACGGGATGGCGGACCGACCGGACCCGGTCATCGAGGTCGACGTCGAGGCCGACCCGCACATGGTGATCTCGCGGATCTCGGACAACGGAACGCCGTTCAACCCGTTGGAGTGGCCGGAGAAGCCCGCCTATACCAACCTCGAAGAAGCCGTTCCCGGCGGTTTCGGCATTCACCTGCTGCGCGAGTCGGCCAGCGGCCTTGCATACGAGCGCGACGGCGAATGGAACCGCCTGGCGATTACGTGTGGCAAGTCAGGCTGACTTTACGGTGCGCCGCAATAATTGACCGCCAGACAGGTCGTGTCGTCGGAGCGGTCGGCGCCCGCCGCAAACCCGGTTACCGCCTCGTTGACGGCAGCCACGAGCGCTTCGGCAGAACGATCTTCGGCGCCGTTGAGCAGCGCCTCGAGCCGGTCGCGGCCGAACTGCGCCCCCTCCGGATTGAAGGCCTCCGTCACGCCGTCGGTGGCAAGCAGCATCGAGTCGCCCGGTTCGAGCGCTAGCGAGAGCGTCGGGTAGCTGACGCCGGGAAAGAGCCCGATCGCCGGTCCGTTCGGCGTCAACTGTCGTGCCGGCTCGCTTCCGGCGAGCACGAACACCTCGTCATGGCCCGCCGCGCAATACTCGACATGGCCGGAACGTGTGTCGAGGATCGCGAAGAAGAGGGTGACGAACATGCTTTCGCTGCCTTCCTCGGCCAGGACTTCGTTGACGTGAGTAAGAATCTCGCCAGCCGTGCCGCCTGCCGAGGCGACCGCTTTCAGCATAGTGCGCGAGACGCTCATGAACATCGCGGCCGGAACGCCCTTGCCGGAGACATCGCCGATTGCCAGGGCAAGCCGGTTCTGGCCGAGGATGAAGTAGTCATAGAAGTCGCCGCCGACATCCTTTGCCGGAATCATCGACGCTGCGATGGTGCACTTTCCGCCAAGGATGCCGGGCGGCAGCGGCTTGGGCAGAAACGAGCGCTGGATCTCCGCGGCGGTCTGCATCTCCTGCTGCTGGTTGCGCTTCTTGGTAATCTCGTCCGCCATCTGCAGAAAGACGTCGGCGAACTGGCTGATCCGTTCAGCCTGGTCCTTCAGGTTCTGCAGCATCTCGGGCTTGAACTCGCCTCGGGCAAGGGCAGTCGTCGCCTGGGTCAGCGAGGCGATCGTGCCGTTGAGGCCGAGCAGCCTGTCGCCGAGATCGCCGATGATGGACATCGCCGCAGTCGGGTGGTTCTCGAGCAGCGTCTGGATGACAGCCCGATTGATGCGCAGCAGCCGGGCCGGGGACTTCGCCCGCACGGTGGCGGTCCGCGGACGATCGGCGAATGCGGCAATCTCGCCAACCATGCCGCCCGGGCCGATCACCGCCACTATCACCCGACCGAACGCGGTTTCAACTTCGACAAGCATCTCGCCCTGCAGCACGAGATAGGCGTAGTCGCCTTCGTCGCGCTGATGAAAGACCGCCGTCCCTTCGGCGACTTCCTCACTGGTGCTGAGCCGAATGATGGAGAGGAGCTCGTCGTCGCTCAGCGACGCGAAGCCGGCATTGCGCCTGAGCTTGCCAACGGTATCGGTCTCACTGTCGCGAACCGAGGCCGCTGTTTCGATGGTCACGACCTGCATTCCTGTCGATCCTCGGGGATTGGCGCTTGCCGCGTCAGCACGGCGCCGGTCGGCGACGATTGGTGGTCACGCCATCCCCATACGAACTCATGCGATCTCCGATAGACCCGATCGCCGACCGCTGTCACGTGTAGTTCACAATCCGGGGTAAACGCCACCGCCAATCCTCGCCCGTAGAAATGTTTGGGACCGGACAGGCTTCCGAAGACGTTCCGGGGCTGCTACCGGTCAATCGAGGGGACTGACCGGAGAGCGACGGGTGAGCGAAAACGCGGAGTTGGTGCTGACGGTTCTCGCGGTGCTGCTATTCAAGCACTTCCTGTTCGACTTCGTCTTCCAGCGTCCCTATCAGTTCCTCAACAAGGGCACCTACGGCCATCCGGGCGGCATTCTCCATGCCGGCCTTCATGCCGTCGGCTCGATCCCGGCGCTCCTCATTGCCTCGCCCGGGCTGTGGCTGGGCGTTGCGCTGATCGCCGGCGAGTTCGTCATCCACTACCATCTCGACTGGGCGAAGGAGCAGCTGCACAAGCGTTTCAATCTCGGGAACAACGGGTCGGGCCATTTCTTCCTGCTCGGCTCCGATCAGATGCTGCACCAGTTCACCTATCTCGGCATGGCCGCGATCCTCGTATCGTCCTGAGGGTTGGGCAGGCGGTGGGGCTCGCCGGTTGACACGGCGGCGCTTCGGCGTTGTCGATTGGCAGCGTAGGTTGCCGCTTGGCGCGGGAGGAATGCATGCTGAAGTTCGAGGCGACGCCGCCCCTCAACATCTCGTCCGACAAGGTCTGTTTCCTCGTCGTCAAGGGACGCGAATATGAGGGGAAGGACGAGCTCACCGAGCCCGACCCCGGGTCGAATGCCAGCGACGACCGAATGACTTCGGTGCTCGAAGAACACGGCGACGATCCCGTCGCGGAAGAACTCAAGTCCTTCATCGACGATCTCAATGAAGACGAGCAGATCGATCTGATCGCCCTGGCCTGGCTTGGCCGCGACGGCGGCTCGCTCGACGATTGGGCGACGCTGCGTGCCAGCGCCACGGACGCTCACAACCAGGGCACGGCGTCCTACCTGATGGGGATGCCGCTGTTCCCTGATTACCTCGAGGAAGCTCTGAGCCTGTTCGGGAAGTCCTGTCTCGAATTCGAAACCGGCCATATGTAGCCGGGTTACCGGGGGCGAAGGCGTTCGCCGGCTCGTTTGCGGTCACGCTACGTCGGAGAACCGCACGACGTTGCTCGGGGACTCCCAGGCCATCCAGTAGCCACCGATCCGCTTGACGAACTCGGATGTAGGTTCGCTGAACAGCGTCGCGCCGATCTTGAGCGCCCTTCGCTCCCGGATGTCGGCGCGCTCGCCCGCAAGGGCGCGCATCGCTGCGACGCTCTGCTTGTCCTCGCCAAGTGCGGCTAGCCGCTCCCGGAACACCACCAGATCATGCTGCTCGCCGAGTACATCGCCGAGTTCGTCGGCGAGATCGACATGGGCCGCCATCATGCCGGGCCAGACGGGCGAGAGCAGTTGCGCATGGTAGCGATTGTACTTCACCCGTTTTCGCCAATCGTGGAAGCGCGCCCCGCTCGGCCGTTTCGCGGCACGTTCCATCGCTGATCGCGCCCGCTTGTAGGTCTTTGCGAGCCCGCCCTCGATGGCGGCGAATCCGTCGCGATCGGTCTTCCATTGCTCGGCCCTGTGCCGCGTTTCGAGCAGCGCCTCACGCGTCGAGGCCAGCTTCTCGCCGAGATCGGCATCCCCGCGAACTGCATTCAGCGTCATCGTCAACTGGCGGCGCACAAACGAAACGGCGTTTCTGTCGATCTGGTCCTCATAGTGCTGCGCCAACCGGTCATATGTCCCGACCATGACCTCGGCGTCGCGAAGCGCCGCAAATGCGCAGGCGATATCACGAACGGCGGCGTTCTCCTTTGCGTAGTCGGGCATGGCCGGCCTCACCAGTCGCAGAAGGCCGCGCAGTTTCTTGCAGCGCTTGCGTACGTCGTGGACGGCTTCCCCGTCGCCGGAGTGGCTTTCACGAATGGCCTTGTCGATCTGATCGCATGCAATACGTCGCAATCCATCCTGGACCGACGTGTCTGAAGCCTTGAAGCGGTATGCCATCTGTTCTCGCTCGGTTGATTGCGGCCGGTCGCCCCGATTGTCCGCCTATTCCTCGCCTGGGTCTCTAACGGCCGCGATCGTCCACAACCCGTCGTTGTCATCCTGGGCGGGCACGGCCAGAAGGTGCCGCCCGCCGCACTCCAGAATAAGATGAGTCGAGGCGGCTTCTATGACGCGGCACTCTGTTGTCTCGCCCTCGACCAACCGGATGCGGTCTTCGCGTTCGAGCGCTGCGGAGGAACCTTGGTCGCGATGCTCGCGGAACAGGCGGACCGGCTCGCCGGCGACGACCGCGCCGCCGCCAGTGATACCGATCCAGGCACGCATTGAGATTGGTTCGCTCCCCATTCTGGGGCAAACGCCCGGGAGCCCCGACGAGTTCCTGGGAGAGCCGGTCACGGTGGATGCACATGCCTGTCTGCCGGTAGCAGGCGCTTCGATTGTCAGGCGGGTTGCGCGGGCGGGCCAAGAGTTGCGGCGCAGCGAGGATCGCCGCGGCTCCGTTGTGTTTCGGTTTCCAACTAGAGAGGCAGTGCGCGCATGGCCATGATGTGGTCCGTCGCCCAGGCCATCGGCTCCGGGATGTCCTCCTTCAGCCCGGCATAGGAACGCCGAACCTCATCGCGCGCGCCGTCGTTTCCGGACAGCTTGACCATGTTCGTCACCGATGCCGGGCTGGCGTTCTTGATCGCATAGCAATAGCGGTCCTCGACATCCGCGACGATGAACCGAGAGTCGAACTCCTGCACGACCCGCTTCATGGCCGTGTGGCGCCGCATTGCGAGCATCGGCAGGTTCTCGTCGATGGCGGCAAGTTTCTGCAGACCTTTGTCCGTGATGGCGTAGCCATTGGTCTGGAACTGGCGCCTGCTCTCGGAGCCGAATGAGATCCCCGTCCGATGGTCGACCCGACCAACATTCCAGGAAATCACGTCGGTGTCGGGATTGGCTTCGTAAGTGGCGGTCAGCATGTCGGAGATCGCGGGCGCGAACCAGTCGTCGTCATCGGTGGGCAGGAACACCATCGGCAGATCGTCGCCAGCGATTGCGGTGAGTGCCTGGACGTAGCGCATGTCCTGTTTAATGACTGCGTCGAGCTGTCGGATGTTGCGCCAGCTTCTTTCCGAGAGGTCCTGCATGGCGGCGCGATAGTCGAGGTAGCTGGTCGCGATGTTGGCGTTCCACCATTTGATGCTGGCCATCACATCAGGGCGCGCGGCCGCGGTCCGTTCCGTCAGGTCATCCATGCTGGCGTACTTCCAGGCGATGTTGCTGCGAACGTAGAGGTTCAGTTTCACCGGGCTCTCGACGAAGCTCGACCAGCGGTTTCGCTCTTTGGCCCAGTCCGCGGCCTTCGGTGCGACCGCGTCAAAGCCGACTTCGCCGCGAAACCACTCCATGAAACCGGCCATCATGACTCCTCTAGCCTTCGCTCAGGCTCTATCGCAGGCCATCTTGGAGGAGCGTAGGGAGCACGCCGCTCGACATCAATGGCGAGGGACGAGTGAGGGCGCTTCGCCCGCGCGCAAGGCGGGCTCGATCTAGCCGCGGTCGAAATCCGCCGCCTGGCCGACAAAGGATGTCAGTGCGGCTTCGTCGAATTCGTCCATCGAGCGTATCCGCACGACCTTCGAAGCCTTGCCGGCGCCGCCAAGGAGTCCGAAGGGGTCATCGAATTGCGCACCCTTCGCAAACGAGATCGTGATGCCCGTCTTGGTCGGCGAGATGACGATGATGTCGCGCTTCAGTCGGAACACAGGCACGCCGTAATAGGCCTCCGTTCCGCCGCGCATGCCTTCGCTGAGTTCGGGCGCTACGCGGGCGACCAGCGCCCGAAACGCCGCCACGATCGGGCGATGCTCCGGCGCCACTTTCGCTTCGATGAACTCGTCCACCGTCATCAAGGCGCTATCTAACGAACCTCGACGATCGCCCGGCTCAGCACCGCGCGCCTATCGATGTCGAGGAACCGGACCTCATAGAATCCTGGCTCCGCCGGCGCCTCGAATTCCAAGGGCGGTCCGTCGGCGGCGCTCTGGACACCGACCCAGCTGAAGTCGGCCTGATCGGCCCGAGCCAGCGAGACGCGTTGGTCCCCGCCAGCCTCGGCCTGCGTCCATGATACCGCGAACGTTTCGCCCGCGCCGACCGTTTCTGGGACCTCGAGGACGACGCCCAGATTGAGTTGTGCGTCGGCCGCAACGACTTCGATCTCGACCACTGCGATCGTCCGCCGGCCTTCATTGAGGACGTAGCGGATCTCATAGAGACCGGGCTCCTCCGGCGCTTCGAGTTCGCCCGGCGAATCCTGGTTCGCACGGATCGAAGCACCGAGTTCGCCTTCGTCGGCGCCGAACGGCACGATGGTGATGAAGTCTCGCCCGTTGATCGCGTTCGACCAGGAGACGTCGAACTCGGCCGTGGCGCGCACGACCTCCGGCGCAGTCAACGTCACCTCCGCCTCGACGATCTCGATCT
>CAZSXA010000014.1:0-12813 GCA_964611195.1 uncultured Bauldia sp. | reverse complement strand
CGACGGTGGCGAGCGTTCGCCGGCCCTCGTTGAGGACATAGCGGACCTCGTAGAGACCCGGCTCGGCCGGTGCCTGGAGATCGGCCGGCGTGTCCTGATTGCCGCGGACCGAGTTGCCGAGCGCGCCTTCGTCGGCGCCGAACGGCACGATGGTGATGAAGTCGGCCCCGTCGATCGTCGGCGTCCACGACACCTCGAACTCGGCGCCGGCCGTCGCGGTCTCGGGCGCAGTCAACGTCACCTCCGCCTCGACGATCTCGATCTCGACGGTGGCGAGCGTTCGCCGGCCCTCGTTGAGGACATAGCGGACCTCGTAGAGGCCCGGGTCGGCGGGAGCCCGGAGATCGGCGGGCATCTCCTGGTTGGCGCGGACGGAGTTGTCGAGTTCACTCTCGTCGGCGCCGAGCGGCACGATGGTGATGAAGTCGGCTCCGTCGATCGTTGGCGTCCACGACACCTCGAAGGTTGTGCCCACCGTGGCTTCCGGCGGCGCCGTCAGCGTGACCTCGGGCGCCGGTTCGGGCTCCGGCTCTGGCGCGGGTTCCGGCTCCGGCTCCGGTTCGGCTGGCTGCTCGGCGACGACATCGCGGATCTCGGAAAGCGCCGTGGTCAATTCGTCCGCGTTTGCGGCGGAGAGGAAGAGGCCGCCCGTGTTCTCGGCGATGCAGGCGAGCGTCTGCGCGTCCTCGTCGGCGCCGAGGCCGAAGCCGATGACATGGGCGGTGAAGCCGATCCCCTGCTCGGCGAGCAGGTTGGCAAGGGCGCACGGGTCGCGCTCGCAGCTTTCAATGCCGTCGGAAATGAGGACAACCGTTCCCGGATTGTCGCGATAGGATAGCTCTTCCGCCGCATGTTCGACGGCATCGGTCAGCGGCGTGCGGCCGCGTGGCGTCAACGCTTCGATCTCCGACTTGTAAGCCTGCGCATCGAGGAGCCCGACCGGCACGACGGTCTCGATATCGGAGCAGTCGTCGGTGCTGCGGTGGCCGTAAACGACGAGGCCAAGATTGGTCGCTGGGTCCCAGTCGTCGATGAGGTCGCTCATCACGTCGCGCGCGATCTCGATCTTCGCGACGCCTTCGATCTGGCCCCACATCGAGTTGGAGGCGTCGAAGACGACGATTACGTCGTCGGCTGCCTGAGCCGCGACCGGGAGCAAAAGGAGGGCTGCGAGGGATCGCAGGAGGGTACGAGGAATGAGCCGCATCGGTGCCAACTTGGTCGGAAAGGAACGCAAGCTCCAAGCCTAACCATTCCCCGTGTCGCGGTTCAACTCGACTTGTCGCGGAGTCTGGACGCGGCTTCCGCTCACGCCCGGCGCTAGCCGCGCTGCTCTCCTTCGTTGCGGCCTACCAGGAGCGCCATCGGAAACCGGCCGAGCACGTCGCTGGCCGCCAAGCGACCGTCAGCGCATGACATGTTCCTTCGGAGAAATGCGTCCTTCAAAGCACCATCAGCGGGTCGGACATCCTCCGGCAGAAGGATCTGCGTGTCCGCCCAGTCCCGGACCAGCAGTTGGGCGTCACCGATCAACGGCAGCACCAGTCTCGGCACAATGCAAACGAGTAGGTCCCCCTCATGGACTCGGGCGAAGGCGACCAATCGATCGGCATGCTCGCCTGCCGCCGCCAGTGGGCGATAGTCTCCATCGGCAAACAACGTCGGATTCTGCCGGCGAAGGCCGAGGACACGCTGGATTGTCCATTGCTTGATCCGTCCGTCGCGCCATGAGCCGAGAAGCGTGTCGGGCGTGCCTTCACTCCCGGCGAGGGCCTCCTGTCGGACCCGATAATCGACCGGGCGCCGATTGTCCGGATCGACGAGCGAGAGGTCCCAGAACTCGGTTCCCTGATAGGTGTCCGGGAAGCCGGGGCTGGTGCATTTCAGCAGGACCTGGGCCAAACCGTTTGACGCGCCGGCGGCGGCGATCTCGCTCACTAGGGCCGAGATATCCTCGAGCAGCGGCCGGCTTTCCTTCGGATCGAGCGTCCGGCCGACGAAGTCGCTCAGAGCCTTCTCATAATCCTCGTCCGGCGCAGCCCACGAGGTGTGCCGCTTCGCCTCGCGCGCGGCCTTCTGCATGTAGGCCGCAATGCGCTCGCTGAACGTTTCGATGCCCTCGAAGTCCGGACCGCCAAGGTCGTGGGGCCAGGCCCCGACGACGGTTTGATAGAACAGGTACTCATCGTTCCGGTCCGGCGCGAAATGGCCGTCGATCTCTCGTCGTTTGCGTCGGTTGAGCTGCATCCACCGCCGGATGCGGTTCGCCCAACCTCTCGGCATCTCGCTGATGACGTCGAGCCGTGCCCGGACGTCCTCGCCGCGCTTATGATCGTGCGTGGCAGTCGCGAGCATCGCGTTCGGATGCTCGCGCTGCCGGCGGGCATTGCTGTCGTGAAATGCCACAGGGCGCGTTCCGAAATGGATCGGCTCGCTTCCGACTTCGTTGAGGGAGACGAAGCGGACATAACGATAGAAGGTCGTGTCCTCCATCGCCTTGGCCATGACTGGCCCAGTGTATTGCTGGAACTTCAACACGGCGTTGACGACATCCGGACGCCGGTAGCCTCGACCCCAGTCGAGGATATCCAGCGTCAGCACCGCCTGAATGAAATCATAGATCGACAGGTCCGGCGTTCTCGTTGCCTGCCGCGCCAGACCGACGGCCCACTCGATGTCGCGGCGATCCTCGCGCTCGGGGCCTTCGTCCGTCACATAGGTGCGGTAGACCGGAAAGTGGGCGACCACATTTTCGAGCGCCTGCTGAAGTCCGGTGAACGTGAAGTCCCGAGAGGTCCGGCTTTGCCTCGCGAGGCGGTTGAACGCGTTGGCGAGGACGCTGAGTTCGCTCGCCAGCAAGCCGTCCATGATCTGCCGCTTGGCGCTGACGGCGAGTGCCTCGAACTCCACTGCGCCGCCGGTCAGCTGCGCGTAGAACTGCGTGAGCCTCCGCTCGGCCGACTGGTCGATGAACAATCCATTGACCTCGCTCATGAACTCATAGCCGGTGGTGCCGCTCACCGCCCAGTCCGACCGAAGGTTCTCATGCGCGGCCAGGATCTTCTCGACGAAGACGGGAAGGTCCGGCGACTTGTCAGTGGCGGCGTTGGCGGAGCTGCCAAGGCGCTGCAGCCGCTCGAAATAGGCCTTCGGGTCGCGGAGGCCGTCGATGTGGTCGAGCCGAAGTCCGTCGACCTTACCCTCCTCGATCCAGCGGCGGATGAGCGGGTGGCTCGCCTCGAACAGTTCGGGCTGATCCATCCGAAGTCCGGCAAGATCGTTGATGTCGAAGAAGCGGCGGTAGTTGATCTCATGCGCCGCCGCTCGCCAGAACGCCAACCGATAGGCTTGGCGATCGAGAAGACGATGCAGATCATCGAACGATCCGGGTTCCCCCGGCGTTCCATTGAGCAGGCTGAGCGTTGCGTCCATCGCCGCGGCGAGGGCGGAGTCCGCGGCTGCGATCTCGGCCAACCGCTGTCGCGCGGTCTCGAATGCACCACGCCGTGCGGGATCGACCGATCGATCCTGCGCGTCCGACAGCGCTTCCTTCATCGCGGCGACGATCGCCCCCAGCGCCTCATTGGGTTGGGGCAGGTGAACACTCACCTTGCTCAGCAATTCGGCGTAACGCTCCGGCGCGATCGGGAAGGGGTTGTCGAAATAGACGAGGCTGAAGCGTCCGGTTTCGGCGTTGAAGTCGAGCTTGAGTTCGCCGCGCTCCAGTACAGCGCCGTAGTGATCGCCAAGCACGGGGAGAAGGACCTTGCCCGAAAGGGTCGGCTCCAGGGGTTCCCAGTCGATGTCGAAGAAGTCGGCGTAGGGTGATGCCGTTCCCCACTCGAGAACATCGACCCACCACGGATTGTCGGGGCCTACGCCCATGTGGTTGGGAACGAAGTCGACGATCAGCCCGAGCCCGTGGCGATGAAGTTCGTCGACGAATGCGTCGAAAGCCTCGCCCGACCCGATCTCCGGATTGAGATGGGCGTGGTCGACGATGTCGTAGCCATGCGTCGATCCGGGCCGCGCCTTGAGCAGCGGCGAGGCATAGACGTGGCTGATCCCGAACTCGGCAAGATACCGGACGATCCGCGTCGCGTCCTCGAACCGGAAGTCCTTGCTGAACTGAAGCCGGTATGTTGCGCGGGGTGTGGTCGGTCGTCGGCTATTCATCGCTGTCGGCAATGAACCATGCCGCGGACCAGGCCGGGAGATTGCCGTCCACCGCGGATTGGACCGCGCCTTCTGTGGCGTAGAGCAGGCGGCTTCGGTCCGGAACGGCAAAGCCCGCCGTCTCCGTCGGCGACGTGTTGGCGACCAGTGACAGCTCGGCGCCGTCATCGAGCCGCCACGTCACCGTCAAAGCCCGAGCGCCGAAGCATTCCGACCGGATCGCGTTCCGTGTCATATCCGCCAATCGCGGGATGATCTCCCGACGCCGCACATCGAGCAACTCCTTGTACAGCCGCAACCAGGTCGCATGCGGCTCGACGCCGAACCGATCCCAGTCGAGGCGCGAGCGCTCGAACGTTTCCAGCGCATTCGGATCGGGAATCCGATTCCTCGTTTCGGGATCGCGAAAGGCGGCGAACTCCGCGAACTCCTGCCGCCTCCCGTCGCGCACCGCTGCGGCCAGCTCGTCATGGAAGTCGCAGAAGAACAGGAACGGCTCCGGCGCACTCCATTCCTCGCCCATGAACAGCATCGGCGGAGAGGGCGCCAACAGGACGATCGCAGTCAGTGCGGCGACGGCACGGTCGTCGGCGAGCGCGCCGAGCCGCTCGCCGAAGGCGCGGTTCCCGACCTGATCGTGGTTCTGGAGAAACGTCACGAAGGCGCCAGGCGGCAGGTCCGCGCTTCGCTCGCCCCGCGCTGCACCGCGAAATCCCGACAGCTCGCCCTGATAGGCAAAGCCTTCCGCCAGACATCGCCGCAACTGATCCAGCGGCTCCTTGATGAAGTCGCGGTAATAGGCCTCGCTCTCGCCGGTGGCCAGTACATGACAGGCGTGGTGAATGTCGTCGTTCCACTGGGCGACATAGGCTGGCGCCCGACCCCTGGGGTCGCGCCGCAGATAGTGCGCGCTGTTGTCCTCGTTCTCGAGCACCAGATGAATGTGGCGATCCGGCAGCTCGGCGTGCACCGTCTCGGCGAGTTCATCCAGAATGTGCTGAGGGCTCCTGTCGTGAATGGCGTGCACCGCATCGAGGCGAAGGCCGTCGAAGCGATAGTCGCGGAGCCAGTGCAGCGCGTTCTCGATGACGAAATCGCGGACCTCCCGGCGTGAGAAGTCGATCGCTTCGCCCCACGGCGTATCGGCGTCGCGGGTGAAGAATTGCGGTGCGTAGCGGTGGAGGAAGTTCCCGTCGGGTCCGAAGTGATTGTAGACGACGTCGAGGAACATCATCAGGCCACGATCATGCGCCTCGTCGACGAGGCGCCGAAGGTCGTCGGGCGTCCCGTATGCCGAGTCGGGGGCGAACGGCAGGACACCGTCATAGCCCCAGCTGCGTTGCCCGGGGAAATCGGCAACCGGCATCAGTTCGACGGCCGTCACTCCCAGATCGGCGAGATGGTCGAGCTTCCGGCGTACGCCATCGAACGTCCCCTCCGGCGTGAAGGTGCCGACATGGAGTTCGTAGAGCACCGTCTCGTGCCAGGGGCGCCCGGTCCAATCCGGGGTCGACCAAGCAAAGCTGCTTGGATCGACGACAACGCTGGGGCCGTGGACGTCTTCCGGCTGGTAGCGGGAGGCAGGGTCGGGAACGTGCACTTCATTGTCGATGAGGTAGCGGTATCGCGAGCCTGCGCGAACATCGTCGACGTGGCGTTCGAACCAGCCGTCGTCGCCCGCCTTCATCGGCAGCGCGGCCCCGCGCGCTTCGTCGAGGATCAGGTCCACGCGCTCGGCCCCCGGGGCCCAAAGCCGAAAATGGACGCCGTCCGCCGTCGGCCTGGGGCCGAAGCGGTTTGTAGGGAGGATTTGCCCGGTCAAGGTGAGATCCGGTGAGAGTTGCTTGCCGCCCCCAATTCATGCGGGCGACGGCCGGCAGTCGTCAAATGCGATCCGCGACCACGGGATACGAGGGATGAGCGGTCGGGCTATCGCGACCTCGGCCAGAAGTTGACGCCGACTTGGATCATCGCGGCGACAAAGTCGGGGCCAAGATCGGGAGCCAGCACGCCCTTTGCCTCGACGAAGACGCTCGTCCGGTCCCACAGGCCGAATTCGAGCCCGGCGCCAAGGGAGGTGAATCCAAGACCGGAATCGAACGCCAGACCGACCCCGCCTTCAGCGTAAACGAGAACCGTGTCCGACAGAGAGAACCCGGCGCGGAGATTGGCGGCGACCGCCCATTGCGGTCCGCCGAGAAGACCCGCTCCGATTTGCAGCTCCGGACCGAACACGAAGGGACCGCGATCGACGAGGTAGCCGGCCTGGAAGGCGGCGCCGAACACGTCGGGGCGGAGGTAACAAACCTCCACCACACTCACCGGGCCTGTCATGACCGGGCCGCCGCCGCAAGGAATTGCGAAGATGAGCCTGCCTGCCGCGGCGCCGATATAGGGGCCGCCCTCGAGCAGGCCCGGCATCGCGCGGCCAACCGAACCGCTACCGGGATGATGGGTCAGCCCGAGCGACCAGAATGGCGGTGAGCCGCACGGGAACCCGCATTCGAAATCGCCGTAGAGATTGACCTCGCCCCGGATGCTGAAACGCTCACCAAGGGCGATCTCGATGCCGCCGCCGACTTCCATGACGAGGCGAAGCACGCCATTGGCCGTTCCCCCACCTGCAGCGCCGAAAACCAGGACCCTGTCGCCGATCAGGCGTCCGAGTCGCAGTCGCGCGAATCCCTCAAGCGGGGCGATCGGCGGAGCCATCCCGCTGCCCCTCAGATCGACGCCGTAGACCAGATCCCCGCGCCGCACATTGTACCCGGCGTGCACGCCGAAATTGCTCTGCGCAAGCCCGATGATGCCGCCGGCATGGAGCCCGTAGTAATAGCCTGACCAGTCGAAGGCCGGAGCATGTGCGGTGATGGCGGGCAGGGCGACCGGTTGCGGCGGAGCATCCGCAGCGTCGGCCGCCGCTGTCGCGAACAGCCAGAAGATGACGGCCAGCCACCGACTCGTGCGCATCGAACTCGCCCCCTAGCCGGTTCACGACTATCGCGGGACCGATGTGGGATAAAGCCCTCTTGTCGAAGTCTCGGCGTTCCGGGCCGCGGTGGCTTTCCTTTGATACGGCCGGACGGCACGGGAGTGGTCGCGCCGCGGCTTCCTAGCTTAGAACGACTTCACATTGTAGTCGTTCTAACCCATTGAATAACAACGGCTAATCCTCTTGACAGCGCGTTCTGCTCAATGAACAACGGCGCGTGGTCGCGGACGCGGCTGGCCTGACTCCGGGGCCTTGAACCCCGACAGAGAGGAATAATCCCGATGAATCGAACAACCGTGTCGACCCTCGGCGGTCTTGCCATTCTTGGCTTGGCGGCCGCGCCGGTCACGGGCAACGCCCAAGACGCCATGGCCCCAGATCCGGCCGCCGTGATCAGCAACTACGCCGATATCGCTCTCGCCGGCTATGAAGACTCGCTGACGATGGCGCGTGCGGTACGCGCGGGCGTGAACGCTCTCGTCGACGATCCGAGCGAGGAGACGCTTCTCGCCGCGAAGGAAGTTTGGGTCGCTGCCCGCGCTCCCTACATGCAGACCGAGGTCTATCGCTTCGGCAATGCCATCGTCGACGAGTGGGAGGGCCGCGTGAATGCCTGGCCGCTCGACGAGGGTCTCATCGACTATGTCGATGCGTCCTACGGCCTGGAGAGCGACGTCAACCAATTCTACAATCTCAACGTCATCGCCAACACGACGCTGAACATCGGCGGTCAGACTGTGGACGCGACCGCCATCAATGCGGACCTGCTCACCAGCCTGCACGAAGTGGGCGGTGTGGAGGCGAATGTGTCGATCGGCTACCACGCGATCGAGTTCCTGCTCTGGGGGCAGGACCTCAACGGCACCGGACCGGGCGCCGGCGAGCGGCCCTATACCGACTACGATCTCGAGAACTGCACCGGCGGCAACTGCGATCGTCGCGCTGATTACCTCCGCGCGGCTGCTGATCTGCTCGTCACCGATCTCGAGGAGATGGTCGACAATTGGGAGGAGGGCGGCGCCGCGCGCGAAGCCATCGTCAACGATCGCATGGCGGGCCTTCGGGCGATCTTCACCGGCCTCGGATCGCTGTCCTATGGCGAGCTCGCCGGCGAGCGGATGAAGCTCGGCCTCCTGGTTCATGACCCCGAGGAGGAGCATGATTGCTTTGCCGACAACACGCACAATTCGCACTACTACGACGTTGTCGGAATGCTGAACGTCTACCACGGCCGCTACGAGCGGATTGACGGTTCGGTGGTTGAAGGACCGTCCCCGGCCGACCTCGTCGCCCTGGTCGATGCTGAGGTCGACGCCGGCCTCCGCGCTGCCTTCGATGCAACGATGGATGCTATGAACGAGCTGAAGGAACGGGCCGAGACGATCGAAGCCTACGACCAGATGCTCGGCGAGGGCAACGAAGAGGGCAACGCAGTGGTCGATGCCGCCGTCAACGCCCTGGTCGGGCAGACCGCCTGGATCGAGCAGGCAATCGCGGCGCTTGATCTAGGCAACATCGAGCTTGAGGGCTCCGACTCGCTCGACAACCCGGAGGCGGTATTCCAGTAGACCGCGCCACAGACGATAATCGGGATGCCGGGCAAATGTCCGGCATCCCGCACGTTGCAACAAGGCAATGAAGCGCGACCGCACATCGGCAATCTATCTGGCCGCATTCATCGCCGGAACCGGCGCCATCGCCGCCGCGGCGACACCTGCTTTCGACCGGCCGGATCTCACCGCCGAAGACCGCGCCCGCATCGCACCAATTGTCGAGCCGACAACTGATTTCACCGAGGCAGAAGCGTTCGAGGCGAATCCGGGAGGGGCGACGACGGACCAGCGCTTCGATCGCGACGCGTTCTCCCAGCCCGCCGCCAATCTTGCCTTCGCGCAGCAATCCGACTTCGCCGTCGGTAACGGCGTCTTCCGCAAGCTTTGGGTGTCGGCGCCGTCTTCGACCCGCGCGTCCGACGGACTGGGACCGTTGTTCAATGCGCGCGGCTGCCAGGAGTGCCACATCAAGGACGGTCGCGGTCATCCGCCGGCGGACGGTGCCGGCGACACGGTCTCGTTCCTCCTTGCGCTTGGCTATCCGGATGGCGAGGTCGGCCCCTACGGCATCCAGCTCCAGGACTTCGCCGTGAACGCGCTGCCCGCCGAGGGCCGTGTCGAGGTGACCTACACTGAAGAAGTGATCGAGCTCGCGGGCGGTGAGACAGCGATGCTGCGGACGCCTCACTACACCATAAGCGATCTCGCCTACGGCCCGATCGGCGGTGACACGTTGATCGGCCCGCGGGTTGCCCCGCAGATGATCGGCCTCGGTCTCCTCGAAGCGATCCACGAGAACGACATCCTCGCCCAGGCCGATGCCGATGACGCCGACGGGGACGGGATTTCCGGTCGGTCGAGCTGGGTTACCGATCTCATCACCGGCGAAACGGTCCTCGGGCGCTTCGGCTGGCGTGCCAGCCGTCCGACAGTGGCGCAGCAATCGGCTGCCGCGTTCTCCAACGATATGGGGCTTTCCAACATCTGGTTCCCCGACCGACATGGGGACTGCACCGCCGAACAGGCTGACTGCCTGGCGGCGCCCGTCGGGGCGGCACCGGGCGAGGTCGAGGTGGCGCAAGAGCTCTTCGACCTCGTCGTATTCTACTCCAGTCACCTCGCGGTGCCCGGTCGCCGCGACTATGACGATCCGGAGGTCCTTGCCGGGAAGGAACTGTTCTACGAGGCCGGCTGCACCGCCTGCCACACCCCGAAATACGTCACCTCAAACGATTCCTCCGTGCCCGACGCTCTGAGCCGACAGCTGATATGGCCCTACACCGACTTGCTGTTGCATGACATGGGCGACGGCCTTGCCGACCGCACGGTCGACGGCGAGATCGCGGATCGGGAGTGGCGGACGCCTCCGCTTTGGGGCATCGGCCTCACCGAGACCGTGAGCGGCCACACGCTACTCCTGCATGATGGCCGCGCCCGCAATCTCCTCGAAGCGGTGCTGTGGCATGGCGGCGAGGGCGAGGAATCGCGGGATGCGGTGATCGAGATGACCCCGGAGGAGCGTGCGGCGCTCCTCCGCTTCCTGGAGTCGCTATGATGCTCCGTGTCCTCGTCATCGTCGCAGGCGTTCTCGGACTGACCGCACCGGCCGTCGCGCAAGAGGTCGGCCGCGACTACTCCGGCTATCTCGACCGCGTTCTCACCGAGGTCCTCCGGCCGTCCTTCGTCGAGCTCGAACGCAATACCGCAGCGCTCGACGAGAGCCTTGTTGCCCTGTGCGCCGACCGGAGCGCTGAATCGCTCGACGCCACCCGGGAGGCGTTCGCGGCAGTCACCCTCAATTGGGGAAGAGTGACGGCGCTTCAGATTGACCCGTTGCTCGCCGAGAGCCAACGGGAGCGCTTCTACTTCTGGCCCGACCCGCGCGGAGTCACGCTGCGTCAGATCCAGCCGGTGTTGATCGAGGAGGATGAGAGCGTCACGACAGCCGATAGCCTTCGTGACAAGAGCGTTGCGCTTCAGGGCCTTGGGGCGCTCGAATACCTCCTGCACGGCACTGGAAATGAAGCTCTCGCCGACGCCTCGGCGCCCGACCACCGCTGCCGCTACGCTGTGGCCGTCGGGGCCCTTCTGACCGAGCTTGCCGCCGCCTTCAGCGAGGCGATCGCGCCGGACGGGCCCTTCTCTCAACTCCTGTCGGAGCCCGGTCCCGACAATCCGCTTTATCAGACTCCCCAGCAGGCGGCGGCCGACTTCGTTCTGTCGGCGGTCAGCGGCATCGATCTCTCCCGCGACGCCCTCGTCATTCCCGTTCTCGGCGACAGCCCCGATCTCGCCCGGCCACGGACCGCGCCCTTGTGGCGTGCCGGCCTCAGCCTCGAATTCCTTGGTTCGCTGCTCGCCGGGTCGGAGGCGCTTCTGATCGGCGTCGATCTGGAATCGCTGCTTCCCGCCTCCCAGCGCTGGATTCTGGAGTCCCTGACGCTGGAGTTCGGCGCGATCCACGCCGCGATTCCCGACGCGGCGATGTCGATCGAGGCGGCCGTCTCCGAGCAACGTCAGTCCCTTGAGCTGGTGACTCTGATCGGTGCGAATCTGAAGGCGCTGACCGGCACCTATCTCTCCCAGTCATTGGGGCTGAGCCTTGGATTCAATGCCCTCGATGGAGATTGAGCGACGCGCCTTCCTTAAGGCAGCGGCGGCGGGCGCGGTTGTGTTGCTGGGCCCGACGCTCGCAAGCGCGACGCCGTCTGCCCGCGAGCTCTATCTGAACGCCTGCCGCTTCCGTGACGGCCGTTTTGGCATCGCCGCGTTCGACGCAGCCGGCTCCGTTCTGAGGGCCTGGACGCTGCCCGATCGCGGTCATAGCTTCGCTGTGTCGCGGGACGGGAGCCGCGCGGTCGCATTTGCGCGAAGACCCCGCGGCTTCGCACTCGCCTTCGAGCCGAGGAACGACCGCGAGCCAGCCCTGTTTGGCGCACCTCCGGGTCGACACTTCTACGGCCATGGCGTGTTTGCCGACAGGGACCGACTCCTGCTTGCCACCGAAAACGATTTCGACGGCGCTCGTGGTGTCGTCGGGGTCTACGATGTTGCCGCTGGATACCGCCGCATCGGCGAGTTCGCCTCAGGCGGGGTCGGACCGCACGAGCTCGTCATGTTGCCGGACGAGCGAAGAATAGCGGTTGCCAATGGCGGCATCGAAACCCATCCGGAAGCTGGCGACGCCAAGTTCAATCTGGCGACGATGGCGCCGTCACTGACGTTTCTGGATTTCGCTACCGGCGATGTGGTTGCCGAGCACCGCCTCGACCCCGCGCTCCATCAGCTTTCGATCCGGCACCTTGCCGTCGATGCTGACGGATCGGTGTGGTTCGGATGTCAGCATCAGGGGCCGGCCGGAGACCGCCCGCCCTTGCTCGGCCACGCAGGTCCGGACAGCAGCCCGGTCATGGTACTCGGCCAGCCGAACATCAGCGCTTCGATGTCGAACTATATCGGTTCGGTCGCGCGGTCGGCCGACGGGTCGCTGATTGCGGCGTCGTCGCCGCGCGGGGGCAGGATCATCGTCGTTGACCTGAAGGGCAGGCTCGTGGCCACTGCCGATCTTGCCGACGGATGCGGCGTGGCCCCGGCTGGGGCGACGGGGATCCTGGCGAGTTCCGGCAGAGGCGAGATAGCTGAGATCGAGGACGGGGAGGCAACTCCTGTCGCGCAGACCAGCCTTGCCTTCGACAACCACATGGCTCTGGTGGTGTGACGGGTCACCTCAGCAAAGCCCGCGCCCTGACACACAGAAACGTCGCGATCCGCACGCTCGGCCTCGGTTGTCTGACATGCCGGTCGACCGTCCGCTACTGGCGGCAATAGCGGACCATCATCGCCGCATCAGCTTGAACAACGCGACCGGATCAGCGTCTCCCGTCAGGCAGGCTTTGCTGCCCTGCTGGGCATAGGAGCGGAAATCGGAGGTCGGATGAAGCAGGCGCGCTCTCGCGCCCTCAGGCCCGGCCGCCCTGAAGCAGAGAGACTTGGTACATGGGAGAAAAAGCCCCTAGTTTCTCCTGGCCCTCGTCGGCAGGGTGGAGTTCCCCCGGTTTCGTGGACACACTTTGACCTTGAGAGGAGAGTGTC
>CAZSXA010000013.1:0-24471 GCA_964611195.1 uncultured Bauldia sp. | reverse complement strand
GGCGGAGAACAACCCCGCGCCGCGCACCTGGACCTTCTCCGGAGATGCCAGAGGCCGTCCAGCGGGCTCTCTGAAGGCCGGCGGACGCGTCGAGATCGTTCCGGACGGTGAGAACGCGATCGTCCGCTACGCCGGTTCGTTTGAACTCGGCGGCAAGGCCGCCGACGTTCCGGCCGGTGAGGTCGATGCCTACATCCGCAACACGTTGAGCCAGTTCTTCGAGTCGGTCGGTGCGGCCGCCTCCGCCGGCAAGTGGGTCGACCAGCTCGACCACTCGCTCGCCGGCGTGCAGTTCGGCGATGAGCCCAGCGAGGATGTCGTCATCGACAAGCGCTCCGCTGCCGGCGAAATGGCGGAAGACGTCGAATCACAGATCGAGCTGGCCGCCGGCAGATCGCGCTATGGCGGGCCCATGGTCTGGGGGCTCGGCCTGTTGATCGTCGTGATCGTGATCCTGGCGATCGCAACAAGCTGACACCGTTCCCACCTATCCTGAAATGATCCTTTGCTCCTGTAACGTTCTTGCCTCGGCCGAGATGCGCAAAGTCGCCGAACAACTGCGCCGCGAGGCGCCGGACCGTTCGGTCACCCCGGGGCGGTTGTTCCTCGCCCTCGGGGCCCGACCGCAATGCGGCGGCTGCGTTCAGCTTGTCCGTCAAACGCTTCTCGAATGGGGCTTCACCCAGACCTGCCCGGAACCGCTCGCCTCGATCGCCGACGACATCGCGCTTGACCCGAAGACCAAGATCGATTGGGAGATGGTTTGACGTTGGGGCACCAGATCATTACCTAACATACATTAGAGTTATTCCAAAGTAGGAGACGGTCGCAATGAAGGGCGAACCGCGTGTTATCGAGCGGCTCAACGGAGCGCTGAAGCTGGAGCTTGGAGCCGTCAACCAGTACTGGCTCCACTATCGGCTCACCGAGGACTGGGGCTACGGCAAGCTCGCCAAGAAGGAGCGCGAGGAATCGATCGAGGAGATGCACCACGCCGACCGGCTGGTGGATCGCATCATCTTCCTGGAAGGCATGCCGAACATGCAGCAGGTCGGCGCGCTCCGCATCGGTCAGAACCTCAAGGAGGTCTTGGAGGCCGATCTCGCCGGGGAATACGACGCCCGCGAGTACTATCGCGAGTCGCGCGACATCTGCCGCGCGGAGGGCGACTATGTGTCGATGGAGCTGTTTGAATCTCTGCTCACCGACGAGGAGGGGCACATCAACTTCCTCGAGGCGCAGCTGAGCCTCCTCAAGGACATCGGGCCGGAGCTCTACGGACAGCTGCAGGCCGAGCCGTCCAACGACGCCGACTAGGCCGGAGCGGCGTTTGAGCGGACCGGTCCTGGCGATTGAGCATCAAGGCTTCGTCTGCCGGGCGGTTCTCTTCAGCGCCGACCGCCGTATCCTCGCAAGCGCGCGCGAGGAGCTGACGCCGGTCCGCCCGCGTCGTGGCCAGCTCGAGCTTGACCCTGCCGAGCTTTGGACTGCGGCGATCGCAACCAGCCGCTCCGTGCTGGTCCAGGCCCGCGTTTCGCCGGGCAATGTTGCGGCAATCGGCATCGCCGGAGACTCGTCCACCGTCATCGTCTGGGATCGGGATTCCGGAAGGCCGCTCAACAACGCGCTCGCCGCCGGCGACCATCGGACGGAGGCGCACTGCGCCGCGCTCAGGCAAGCCGATGTCGACGCGCTTGTCGTTCGCCATACCGGCCTCCGCCTCGGTGCCAGCCGCGCCGCGCCGAAGCTTGCCTGGCTCCTCGACAATGTCGGTGGGGTGAGGGAAGCCGCGAGTGCCGGACGCGCCATCTACGGCAGCTCGGCGACGTTCCTGCTGTGGCGCATGACCGATGGCCGTGTTCATGCGGCCGATGCCGCCACCGCCGGCGATACGCTGCTCTTCAACTCCGCGCACCAGAACTGGGACGACGCGCTTCTCGACATCTTCGACATCCCGGCCGCGATGCTTCCGCGCGTTTTCGATAACGCCACCTATTTCGGCGCCGTAGACGCCGAGCATTTCGGCGGCAGCGGACCGGTCGCCGTTCACGGCATGACCTCCGCGACGCAGGGCGCCCTGATCGGCCATGCCGGCTACGCCGCCGGCGCGACCAGCGTCACTATGGGGCCGGGATGCTCGGTGCTGCTGTCGCACGGAACCGCACGCGTCGGCGGCCTTCGCCGCGAGGAAGCGGCGATCGCCTGCCGGCTCGACGGAAAGGTGACCTATGCGAGGCTGGCCTCGAACGAGGGCGCGTCGGACGGGCTCGATTGGGCGCAGCGTGTCTTCGCCGTCTCCGGCGGACTGCGCGAGCTCGACCGGCTCGCGGGAGACGTCGAGCCGTCGAGCGCACTGATGATGGTGCCGGGTCGGGTGCCGGCCGGTTATCCGTGGCTGAAGGAGCCGGTGCCGGGCCTCCTGACCGGCATCGACCCCGATGATGGGCCCGCTGACCTCGTCCGGGCCGCGCTCGAATCCGTCGCCTTCGCCGCCCATGACATCGTCGCTGCACTGGTGCGCGGCGCGGCTGCGGCTCCCGAGACGCTGCGTGTCTCAGGTGCGCTCGCCCAGTCGGAGCGACTGGCACAGCTTCTGGCTGACCTCGCAGGCATCCCGGTCGAGCGGCCGGCGGTCACCGAGGCCGGCGTACTCGGAGCCGCTTGGTTTGCCGCCGCCGGTGCAGGCATCTGGCCGGAGAACAAGGTCTTCGTTGCCGAGCTTGAAATGGCCAAGCGGTTCGAGCCGCAACTCACCGAGACCCGACGCCGCGAGCGTATCGCCCGCTGGCGCGAGGCCGTCGGACTGGCGCTGACCAGTCGCCGCTAGCGCCAGTGTCGACCGTCGAGGTTGATGGTGTAGCGCTCCGGTCGGCTCATCAGCTCACCGAGCCCCTTCAGCGCCGGAGAGGCGTGCGTGACGAGGTGGATCGGAATCGCATCGAGGATGTCCTGATGCTGACGGCTCGTTCTGAACGCATCGCGGAAGGCATCGCCGCGTAGCGCGTCGCCGAGATGGGTGGAAACGCCGCCGGCGAGAAACACCCCTCCGCGTGCAAGGAATAGCAGCGCGAGATCGCCGGCATAGCGGCCGAGCGCTGCGGCGAAGCGATGGAGCGTTTCTTCGGCAGCTGCGTCGCGGCGCGCCAGACCCGCCTCGACGATGGCCGGTGTCCCGTCGAGCCGTTGCGCGTCGCCTCTGACGGTGCAGACGGCATGGTAGAGCCGCGCGACGCCGGAGCCGGAGAGGATCATCTCCGGCGAAATCGGCTCGCCCTCGGCGCGCCACAGCGCTTCCCACAACGGAACATCGGTGGCCCGGTCGGGGCCGAACTCGACGTGACCGCCCTCCGTCGCGATCGGGTGAAACCGCCCGTCGACCTGGAGCACGGCGGCAACGCCGAGGCCCGTGCCGGGGCCGATGGCGAGCATCGGCGCGCCTTCCACGGGCGCATCTCCGCCGATCTGCTCGGCGTCCGCCGCCGACAGGGCCGGTAGCGCCAACGCGGTCGCCTCGAAATCATTGAAGAGCGTGACCTGCTGGAAGCCGAACTCTGCGATCAGGCGGGGCGGCGAGAACCGCCAGTGGCCGTTGGTGAGCGTGACGTCGTCGCCGTCGATCGCACCCGCCACCGCAAATGCGACCGAGTGCGGCTGCTCCGTCAGGCTCGGCAGAACCTTGGACGCCAGCGCCTCCTCGATATCCGGATAGTCATCGATCGCGAATTTGAGCGGTCCGCCGAGCACGCCGTCGCGATCGACGAAGGCGAAGCGCGCGTTGGTGCCGCCGATGTCGGCGATGAGGGCTGGAAGGGGGAAGGTCTGCATGGCCATTGGATTACTCGCCCGACAGCAAGGGTGGCGTGAGCGGGTCGATGAAGCGGGGCTCGAGCCACGTTCCGACCAGCTGAAACGGAAGAAGAGCGTCGCCATCCTCGCTCCGGAGCGACACGGTGCCGTCGCCGCCGACGTCGGGCGTCGTCAGCGATCCCCACCCGCCGAAGCGGAGACTGAACGCCTCGCCCGATGCGGTGAGCGTGTCGGCGATCAGCCTGCCGTCGGCGAGAGAAACGCGAGCGACCGCGTCGGTGAAATCGGTGGCGCCGCCGCGTTCGGCGACCGTCGAAACAGTCGGCGCGTTAAGCGTGGCCGCGGCGTTGAGATCGAGGCCCTCGATCGTCCCCTCGGTGATCCGGGCTTCGCCGCCGCCGGTCAGCGCATCAAGCAGTTCGCCCCAGCGCTCGCCTGCGCCGGCGACCTCGATGTCGGCGCTGGTGAAACCCTCGAAGGCCTCGACGTCGGCGATGGCGCGAAGGGCAGGACCGGCATCGATTGCGCTGAGCATCACCCGACCTTCCAGCGACAGGAACGGAGCCTGGTACGACCCGGTCATCGTGACCCTGACCGTGCCGCCATAGAAGTCCGATTCACCCAACCGGGCCGAGATCATCCCGTCATTCACGACCATCGATGCGGCAAACGCTTCCACCACCACATCGCCGACAATGAGTCGGTCGGCCGATATGCGGATGTCCGTGTCGAGCGCATCGATGATTGGCAATGAGATGGCCGTGTCGACCCATTCGCCCTCTCCAAGATCCATTTGGGCGGAGTCCGCATAGGCGCTGAGATCGAGGCTGTCGAGCGCCAGCGTGCCGCCGACCGCCAGCCGCTCGCCGCCGAATTCGATCGAAGCCGCGCCGCCCGCGCGATTGCCGTTGAGGCTGATGCTGACATCGGAGAAGGTCAGGAGTGGCCAGGTCCAGCTCGCCTGCCCGTCGATCGTCATGCGGCCGAGGGTCGCGCCATCGCCGATTTCTTCCCCTGCCCATCGGATAACCTCGCGGAGCGAGGTCAGCGTGATCTCGGTAGCGCCGCTCAGTCCGAAATTGCGATCGGTGCGGCTGAATGTGCCGTCGAAGGCTATCTGGATGAGGTCGCCGATGATGTCGAACCGTCCGGCTGACGTCCGGCCGGCCATGACTTCCAGCGGGTCGTTGACGCGCGCGAACACCTCGACGCGCTCGCCGCGCCAGACGAGGTCGCCGCTCAACTCTGCCTGTGCGGACGTATCGGCCCAAGCGACGTCGAGATTGATATCGGAGAACTCGGCAAAGCCGACGGCCGGGTCCTGATAGGTGAGGACGCCTCCGCGGATCTTGATCTCGCCGACGATAACCTCCTCCGGGTTCGGGGCGGGGTCGGCGTCCTCCTGGTCGAAGGCTGCGGAAATGCGCTCGCCGATGGTTCCGTTGTCAAGGAGCCAATTGGGCGTCCCGGCTTCGTCGACGCTGAGCGCGAACGTTGGCTGATCGAGGATGAAGGATCCGATCTCGATGCGACCGGTGAGGAGCGGAAGGAGGCGCATCGTTCCGGTTATCTCCTCGACCGCTATTAGCGCGCCGTCCCCGCCGGTATCGGCGATCCTCACGTCGCTGAGCGTGATACGGGGCCGCGGCAGAAGCGAGACATGCGGCTCGCCGGCAAAGGTCACCGTCCGCCCGGTCCACTGCTCGATCTGTTCGGCAATGCGCTCCCGCGCCAGTTCGTCGGAAAGAAGGAGCGGTCCCACGATCGCGACGGCGAGCAGAAGCGCAAGCACACCGGCCACCGCGATGGCCAACCATCTCGCAACTCTGTTCGCGCGGCCGCTTCGACTGCCGTAGATATTCGGCATCCAGTCCGCATAGTCGGGCGTCGGCAGTGCGGCAAGGGCCCGTCGTCGGTCTCCGCTGGAGACTGAGTGCGCCGCCGTCAGACGGGAACCCGCGGGCCGGTCCTCAGCCGGATGCGCCGTTCGGTCGTTCGCGCAAGCAGGATGACCGGCCCGAGGCCGACAAGGACGATGGCGAGTGCGGACACGGCGCCCGCTTCGTAGGTGCCGCGCGACGCCTCAGCAAAGAGCTGTGTCGCCAGGGTCTCGACGCCGAACGGGCGCAGCAGCAGGGTCGCCGGCAGCTCCTTCATGCAGTCGACGAAAATGATCAGCGCGCCTGCGGCGAGCGCCGGCCACAGAACCGGCAGATGGATGCGGATCGCCGCTTCCGCCGGTCCGGCGCCGAGGCTTCGCGCCGCCATGTCGAGCGATGGGCTGATCTTGGCAAGCCCGGCCTCGGCATTGCCGCTCGCGATCGGCAGAAAGCGGAGGATATAGGCGAAGATCAGCGCCGCTCCCGAGCCGAGCAGCACCAGACCGACAGAGGCGCCGAAGAGGCTTTCCGCAGCATCGGCGATCCAGTTATCGAGCGTCGCGATCGGCACGAGCAGACCCACTGCCAGCACCGTGCCTGGCAGCGCATAGCCGATGGTGGCAAGGCGCAGCGCACCGTCGCCGGTGCGCCGGCGAAGCACGCGCGCGGCATAGGCGAGAAACAGTCCGAGGCCGACGGTGATCACGGTCGCCAGGAGCGACAGCGAGACGGTGCTGGTGATCCACGAGCCCAGTTGGTCCGGCCAGCCGAACTCGGAGATGCGCGTTATCGCGGCGTAAAGGAGGTAGAGCGCCGGCACCCCGAAACCGAAGAATACCGGTGCGCCGCAGGCGAGCACCGCCGCGGCGGCCCGCCAGCCCTTGAGGGGCGTCGGCCCGGGCGGATGCGATTTCTCGCCGCCGCCGGAGAAGCGCTGTTTGCGCCGCGCCCACCGCTCCAGCATCAGGAGGCAGAGAACGATCAGGAGCATGACGAGCGCGATCTGCGCGGCGCCCTCGATCGAGTTCCGCGTCACCCATGTCGTGTAGATCGACACCGTCATCGTGCGCACGCCGAGAAACTCCGAGGCACCGATATCGTTGAGTGTCTCGAGGAGAGCGAGGGAGAGGCCGAGCGCCACCGCGGGGCGCGCCAGCGGCAATGCGATGCGGACAAACACCGACATCGGGCCGGCGCCGAGGGTTCGCGATGCCTCCAGCGTCGACGCCGACTGCATCACGAACAACGCGCGTACCGGCAGGTAGACATAGGGGAAGAGCACCAGTCCGAGCAGGAAGATGGCGCCGCCCATCGACCGTATCTCGGGGAACCACAGGTCGCGCGGGCTGGCGATATTGAACAGGTCGCGAATGAAGGACTGCACCGGACCGACCGGATGCATGACGTCGAGATAGGCGTAGGCGATGACATAGGTCGGCACCGCGAGCGGCAACAGCAGCGCCCATTCCAGCACCCGCCGCCCGGGGAAGCGGTAGAAGCTGATCAGCCAGGCGGTGCCGACGCCGATGATGGTGACGACCGCGCCGACGCCGAGCAGCAGCACCAGCGTGGTCCGCGTCGCCGCCGGCAGAACGTTCTCGATGAGATGCGGCCAGAGATCGCCCGACCCCTTGGCCGCAAACCAGATCAGTCCGGCGACCGGCGACAACACCGCGGCCGCGATGATGATAACCGGAATCAGCCAGCGTAGCTGAGCCCGGCTCTTCGGCGGAGATGCCGCGACCGCCGTCACCGCGGGGCGGGCCGCTCGATCGACCGCGGCCGCCCCGCTCCGGTGCTAGTTGTCGAACCCGACAATGTCGACCAGTTGGCTTGCGCGTTCGCGATTGGCGGCGATCTCGCTGAGCGGTAGCGGGTCGACGACGAGGTCGCCCAGCGCCGCGATGATCGGATCGACGGGGACGTCGTCGCGGACCGGGTACTCGTAGTTGCCCTGCGCGTAGATCTCCTGGGCCTCCGGCGTCACCAGGAATTCCAGGAGCCGAACCGCGTTCTCATAGTTCGGCGCGTTGGCGGCGACGGCGGCACCGGAGATGTTGACATGCGTTCCAAGGCCGTCGTCGAAGGTCGGCAGGATGACACGGACCGCCTCGGCCCACTCTTCCTGCTCCGCCCCGCCGAGGCCCGAGCGCATCAGGCCGATATAGTAGGAATTGCCGATGGCGACATCGCAGATGCCGGCCAGGATGTCGCGCGCGCCGTCGCGGTCGCCGCCGCCGGCGGTGCGGGCGAGGTTGTCGCGAAGGGCTGCGAGATAGGCCTCGGTCTCTTCCTCGCCATGCTTGGCAAGGTGGGCCGCGAACAGCGAAGTGTTGTAGGGATGCTGGCCGGAACGGCTGCACACCCGGCCCTCCCATTCCGGATCGGCGAGGTCCTCATAGGTGAGCGTCTCGGCCTCGACGCGATCGACCGAGGCGTAGATCACGCGAGCCCGCAGCGACAGCGAATACCAGTGCCCGTCGGGGTCGCGGAGGTTCTCAGGGATCACCTCGTCGAGCGTCTCGGACTGAGCCGCCTGGGTGAGGCCGCGATCGACGAGATTGATGAGCTGGCCGTAGTCCACCACCATGACGACATCGGCCGGGGAGTTGTCGCCCTCGGCCGCGAGGCGCTCGGCGATGCCCTGATTGACGAAGACGGTCTGGACGGAGATGCCGGTCTCGTTGGCGAAAGCCGTGAACAGCGGCATGACCAGCGCCGGCTCGCGCGTGGTGTAGACGTTGACGGTGTTTGGTTCCTGCGGTTGCGCCGAAACAGGGGGCGTGACGGCGGCGGCAAGACCAAGCGTCAGGGCGATGAGCGGTAGCGTCCGAGCGGCAGACATGATGTTTCCTCCACGAAGCGAGGTTCAAGGCCTCGCCGTAAGGGTTTCTGGGTGTAGATCGGGCTCGGATGGTTGCCGTCTCGGCACAGCCAAGTCAATCGATTTGCCAATCGGTTCAATAGGTTAGAACCGATCCAAACTATAATTGCTCTAAGGAATGCGTCGATTTGCCAGTGCGCGCCGGAACTTATGCACTCCTAATCGAGCGTTAGCTCTGGAGGACGCGTTCCACCGGGAAGGCGATTGCGATCATCGTGCCTTCGCCGGGGGCGCTGGTAATGTCGAACTGCGCCCGGTTCGCTTCGACAAGCGCTTTGGTCAGCGGCAGGCCGAGTCCGGTGCCCTCGAACCGCATCGGCCCGGACGTCGCGAGCTGCTGAAAGGGCTTCAGGGCCTTTTCGATCTCCGCTTCCGTCATCCCGGCGCCGGTATCGCGAATGCGGATGATGACCTCGCCTTCGGCATCGAGGGCCGAGGAGACAATCACCTGGCCGCCCTCGGCATTGAACTTCACCGCGTTCGACAGGAGGTTGAGGAGGATTTGCCGGATCGAGCGCTGGTCGGCGACGACGCGGGGCACGTTCCCGCCGAGGCTGGTGCGGATGATGATCCGCCGCCGGTTGGCGTCGGGCTGCAACAGCGCTACGGCATCCTGGATGAGGCCGTTGAGCGACACCGCCTCGAAACTGAGGTCGAGCTTTCCCGATTCGATGCGCGACAGGTCGAGGAGATCGTTGATGAGGCTCGCCAGATGCGTGCCCGACAGCCGGATATCCTTCAGATACTCGCGGTAGCGCTCGACGCCGATCGGGCCGAAACGCTCTTCCAGGATGATGTCGGAGAAGCCGATGATCGCGTTGAGCGGGGTGCGGAGCTCGTGGCTTATCTTGGCGAGGAACTCCGACTTCTGCTGATTGGCGGATTCCGCGGCCCGCCGTGCCGAGACGAGTTCCTCCTCGGCGCGTTTCCAATGAGTGATGTCGCGAAGCACGGCGCAGAATTTGTCGCGCTCCGACAGCCGTCCCATCGTCATGAAGATCGGGATGAGCCCGCCTGATGGCACCTTGCCGATGACCTCGCGTCCGTCATTGAGCACCGATGCGACGCCGTTTGCCGAAAGCCCGTCGAGATAATCGAGCGCCGACTGCCGGCTTTCCTCGGCCAGCAGCCCGGTGAAAGGCGCGCCGAGCACGTCGGTGCCTTCGACCCCGAACAGTGCCTCCCCGGATCGGTTGATGTTGAGGATATGGCCGCCGCCGTCGATCACGACGACGCCGTCGGTTGCCGTGTCGAGCACGGCTTCCAACTCGTCGATCCGCGCCAGCGCGGCGCGATGCTCCGGTTCCCATTGGCGCGAGGCCGCCGATCCGGGGTCGCGGATCGAGAGCATCGTCGCGGGCCCGCCATCCCACGGCACGATATGGAGCCGCGCCTCTGCGGCGAAGGTGCGCCCATCATAGGCGCGTAGCGGGACCGTGCACGAGGCGCCGCCGTCGCGGGGCGATTCGCCGGCCTCCGCGAAGAGGCCATCAACGCCACCAGCCGCCGCGAAGGAAGCGCCGTCGTAATAGCCGAGGCGATCGAGGAGAGCCCGGTTGGCGAAGAGGAGCTGCCGGTCGCGATAGACCAGCAACCCGATCGGCATGCGATCGAGCAGCTTCAACGGCACCGTTGCCTCGGGCGAAGCAGGTGGTTCGGCGGATGGCGGCGCCGGCGGTGCGGCGTCGGCAGCCTTGTCAGCGAGATCGCGGTGCGGCCGCGATGTCGCGGCGGGGTGGCGGTTGCCTGAAGGCCCCACGGCGCGCAGCGCTTCCGCGATGCGGCGGAAGGCATCGTGCTCCTCGCCGCTGAGGTTGCGCCGGCCTTCCTGTTCCGGTTGGGGCTCGGCCCTCCCGGACGGCGGCTCGGCCGCCGTCGGCAGCACCACCACGTTGGAAGGAGGCTCGGCCTCCGCGGTCTCGGCGACCTCCTCCACCTCGCTCGCCCCGGCCGCCTCCGCCTCCGCTTCTCGCTCCCGCGAGGACTCGGGGAGGTCGGACTTGGCGGCCTCGGTGCGGACGACGCCGAACCCGCGGAAATCGATGAACCCGCCGCGCGCATCGAAGCTCGGCAGCGCCGTCAGGCTGAGCGAAAGGCGATGTTCGGCGTCGTCGACCGGCCAGTCGAGCAAGACGCCGCTCCAGGTGTCGCGGCGGGTGAGGGCGCGTTGCACGACGCCGCCCGTGTCGATGCCGAGGCGCGCGACGATGTCGGGCCATCTCTTGCCGACGATATCCGCCGACCGCGGGCCGACGATCGCGGAGAAATCGGGCGAGATCTCGGTGACGCGCTGATCGCCGTCTATACGGAACGTGAAGCGACGTCGTCCGGGATCGGTCGGCGCGGGCGGCGCATAGTCGCTAGCCGCGCCGGCGTCGGTATCGGGACGCAGGCCGGTCGGCTCGGTCTCCTCGACCGGTGGTCCGGCGATCACCAGCAGGAGCGGGCCTTCCGGCGTCTCGGCGCGCGTCAGGCCGAACGGCCGCCGCTCGTCGCCGATCGTCTCCATGCCCTTCGCAACGCCGCCCGCGTCCAGTCGCTCGGTCGCTGCGGCAACAACAGCGTCGATGCCGCGGAGCGACGCGAAGCGGGCGGACGCGGCAAGGACCTTGCCGCCGCTTCTGCACACGGCGGCAACCATCTCTTCGCTCGCAAGGGATTCGACGAGCCGGGCTGCACGAACCGCGAGCGGCGCCGTGGCGGGGCGATCCTCGATCCCGGCCGCCAGCAAAGCGTTCGTCCCGTCGCCGAGCTCGACGATCTGCACCAGGCAGCGCGCAGCGTCGGCGGAGGGAAAGCGAAGCTCGGCCACCGCGGGCATTGCCGTCGCCCGAGCGGCAAGTTCGCTAAGGTCTTCGGGCGCGATCGACTCGGCCGGTTCATCGAGCGCAGCGGCGATCGACGTCGCGCCGAGATGGTCTGCGCCGGCGGCGTTCGCCCACAGCAGCGTGCCTTCCTCGGCCTCGAAAAGCCAGGCCGGCGCCGGGGCCAGCAGCAGCGCGCCCACATCCGGCAGGGCGGTGAGGTCGAGATAGGAGTGGCCAGTGCGCGTCATCGCGGGCGGTGGGCGAGCGGCAATGCGCCCGATCTCCTTTGGCGACCATGGCTAACAATCGGTGAATAATCGCAATCGGCAGCGGCGTCCACGACCGCCGGGCGGCGTGGTGAACCTTACCCTCAGCGGCGATCGCAGCGGCCTCGCTCTGCTTGAAAACGCAGGCCGAAGACCCTACCGTCCGCGCCGCATCATGCAGCTGTAGCTCAGTTGGTTAGAGCGCCGGATTGTGGCTCCGGAGGTCGGTGGTTCGAATCCACCCAGCTGTACCATCCCCCCCCTCAGTCGAGATGCTCGTGGAAGAACGCGGCGATGCGCCGCCTGGAGTCGATCGCCGACGGCTCGTGATAGTCGGCGCCGCCGGTCGCCCACGACATCACGCGAAAGACAAGCGGCACCTCCGAGACATCGTGATTGTTCATGAACGAATGCCCGGCATCGGGGTACTCCTTGACGTCATGCGGAATGCCCAGCGATGTCAGGATGGCGTCGAGACGTTCTGCCGACCCGCGCAGGCCTTTGTCTTCGGCGCCGTAGCTGGCGACCATCGGGCAGGCTGAGGCGAGGAGTTGGTCGGCGTCTTTTGGGACGGCGCCATAGTTGACGCTCGCAGAGGCGAAGCCGTAGCGCTCCGGCGCCAGCAGAAGGGCGAAACCGCCGCCGAGGCAGAAGCCGATGATCGCGACTTTGCCGGTGCAGTTCTCGCGTCCCGCGAGATAGGCGCGCGTTGCCTCGACCTCGTCGAAGGACCGGCCCTCCCGTTTCACTGCGTCGCGGATCACCCGGAAGAGGCAACGCACCCGGCCGCCCCAGGAATAGAGATCGGGCGCGGCGGCGACGAAGCCTTCCGATGCGAGCCAGTCGGCCTGGTTGCGGAGATCGGCGCTCATGCCGAGCGCGTCATGGATGACGACCACCCCGGGTCGCGGCGCATCGCCCGCCGGATCGGAAAGATACACCGGCAGCGTGCCGTGGGGGCTTTCGATGGTGATGTCGGGCACGAGGGGCCTCGCCGGTCGTCGATGTGATTTTGACCGGCTATCCCGACGCGCGGCCGGATACCTTGCTTTGGGTCAACCGGCCGAGTCGGGATCGAACAGGGAACCCTGACCGGGGTCGGGCACGCGTGTCCGCCGCCGCGGGCGCTTCGGCGTGATCGCACCGACGCCGGCGACGGCCGAGACGCGCCCGTCGGCGAACTCGAGTTCGAGAGCGCCGCCCTGCGGAACCTCGGTAGCCTTGCTGATGATGCCTCCCGACGGCCCGTGCACCAGCGCGAAGCCGCGCTTCAGGACGTCCTCCTTCGACATCGAGAAGGCGTCGAGCAGTTTGTCGAGCGCTTCCAGCCGCTGCCAGTCGGCCCTGAGGCGCTGCCGGAGCGCGTGGTTTCGCCGACGGTCGATCTCGCCCAGACGCGCCCAGGCATTCGCGACCTGGCGGGCGATCGGCTCGGCGCGAAGGCGAGAGGCCGTGGCGAGGAAGGCCGAGCGCTTGCGCTCGGCATGGACGCTGAGCGCCTGCGCCATCCGCGTGCCGGAGGCGCCCATGCGCTGACGGGCGTGGCTGACGAGCCGCGCCAGCCCGGACGGCGCGAGGCCGGCGCCGGCTCGGTCGAGCTGGGCGCGATGGACGCCGACATTCGCAGTCAGCGAGCGCGCGAGCCGTCCGGCCAGTTCGTCGAGCGTCCGGCTCGGATTGGCGAGGACGTCGGCCGCGGAGGGGAGGGCGCGCGACAGGGCATTGAGCTCCCGGCGGTCGCGCTCGATCTGCCGCACCAGCGCCGACCGGGCCCGCGACGCCGCCATCTCGGTGCGCGCGGCGAGCTCGGCACGGACGGGCACGGCGATCTCGGCGGCTCCGGTCGGCGTCGGCGCCCGCCGGTCGGAGACGAAATCGATGAGCGTCGTGTCGGTTTCGTGGCCGACGGCCGAGATCAGCGGAATGCTCGCCGCCGCAGCGGCGCGCACGACGACCTCCTCGTTGAACGGCCACAAATCTTCGAGGCTGCCGCCACCGCGCGCCACGATCAGGACGTCGGGCCGCGGGATTGCGCCGCCCGCTGGAAGGCGATCGAAGCCGGCGATCGCCTGCGCGATTTCCGCAGCCGCCGTTTCGCCCTGCACGCGGACCGGCCAGACCAGCACGCGCGTCGGGCAGCGATCCTCAAGGCGGTGGATGATGTCGCGGATGACGGCTCCGGTCGGAGAGGTGACGACACCGATTGTCCGCGGCAGGAACGGCAACGGCCGCTTCCGCTCGGCGCCGAAGAGGCCCTCGGCGGCGAGCTTCTTGCGCCGCTCCTCCAGGAGCACCATCAGCGCGCCGGCGCCGGCCGGCTCGAGCGCATCGATGACGATCTGGTACTTCGAGCTCCCGGCGAAGGTTGAGAGCTTGCCTGTGGCGATCACCTCCAGCCCTTCCTCAGGCAGGAAGCGAAGCCGTTGCACGGTCGAACGCCAGATCACCGCCTCGATGCGGGCGCGGTCGTCCTTCAGCGAGAAATAGCAGTGGCCGGAGCTGTGGACGCCGCGAAAGCCCGAGACCTCGCCGCGCACCCGGACATATCCATAGGCATCCTCAACCGTCCGCTTGAGCGCGGCCGAGATCGAGGAGACAGTGTATTCAGTGACGTTGCTGGCGGGCGTGGGCACGGCCGGCTCCGGGATTCGGGCGAAGACGGTGGCCGCGCCGCGATGCGCCGTCAAGCGTGCCGTCCGCAGAACAGCTTTGGGGGAACCGCTTCGGAATGAAACGGCTCTATCTGCGCTCGCGGCTTGCCGCCGGCATGACGGTCGACCTCGACCGCGGTCAGTCGAACTACCTCGTCAACGTGCTGCGCATGGAGCCGGGCGCGACGATTGCCGTCTTCAACGGCTCCGACGGGGAATGGGAGGCGGCGCTTGGCCAACGCGATCGCCGAGCCTGGGGGCTGACTGTCCAAGGTCAGCTGCGCGAGCAGACCGCCGCGCCGGACCTTTATTACCTCTTCGCGCCGCTGAAGCAGGCGCGGCTCGACTACATGGTCCAGAAGGCGGTGGAGATGGGGGCAGGGCTGCTGACGCCGGTGCTCACCCATCGCGGCCAGGTGTCCAAGGTCAACACCCAGCGCATGGAAGCAAACGCCGTCGAGGCGGCCGAGCAGTGCGGGCTTTTGTCGATTCCGCAGATCGATGAGCCGGTTCCCCTGTTCCAGCTGATCGAAGCCTGGCCGTCGCTCGAACCCAACCGACGCATCGTCTATTGCGACGAGGAATCGACCGGCAACGACCCCGTGACCGTTCTGCCGCCGCTGGCGGGGACGAAGCTCGCCGTGCTGATCGGCCCGGAGGGCGGCTTCTCGCCGGACGAGCGCAGCCGCCTGCGGTCGCGACCGTTTGTCACCACCATCGGCCTCGGCCCCCGCATCCTCCGCGCCGATACGGCGGCCGTCGCCGCCCTGGCGCTGGTTCAGGCGCTCGCCGGCGACTGGCCGGCTGCGGCGGAGCGCCGCTCTACAATATGAAGTGAACCGGAACCAAAAGGGTGCGATTGCCGTAGACATACAGCGCGCCTAGTGTCCCGCGCTTTCGTGTGGAGTGCATATGGCTCGGGAAACAACCGGCGGCAGCGAGATCGTCAGCCGCGACCAGCTCGTCGGGGCTCTCGAATCCGGAGCCAAGCCGAAATCGGAATGGCGCGTCGGGACTGAGCACGAGAAGCTTGCCTTCCGCACCGACGACCTCGGCCCGGTTCCCTATGACGGTCCCGGCGGAATCAGAGCCCTCCTCGAAACGATGGCCGGTCTCCTCGGCTGGAACATCATGGAGGAGGAAGGCCGTCCGATCGGCCTGATCGATCCGCTCGGCGTCAGCGCCGTCACCCTCGAGCCCGGCGGTCAGTTCGAGCTCTCCGGCGCCCCGACCGAGACCATCCACCAGACCTGTCGTGAGCTGAACGCTCATCTCGCCCAGCTTCGCGAGTGCGCCGAGCCTCTCGGGATCTCGTTCCTCGGCATCGGCTTCTCGCCGCTTTGGAGCCTTTCTGAAACGCCGATCATGCCGAAAGACCGCTACCGCATCATGCGCGACTACATGGCGCGCGTGTCGCGGCCGGTGCCGCGGACAGCCGACGTCGTGCCCGGTCACCCCGCCGGCCTCGACATGATGTTCCGCACCTGCTCGGTGCAGGCCAATCTCGACTTCGCCGACGAAGCCGACATGCGGACAAAGATGCGGGTCGGCAGCGCCCTGCAGCCGATTGCGACGGCGCTCTTCGCCAACTCGCCCTTCTCCGACGGCAAGCCAAACGGTTTCCGATCTTTCCGCTCCGAGGTCTGGCGCTACACCGATCCGGCGCGGACGGGGATTCTCCCCTTCGTCTTCGATGACGGATTCGGCTTCGAGGCCTATGTCGACTGGGCGCTCGACGCGCCGATGTATTTCGTCAAACGCGGCGACCGGCTCGTCGAATGCGCCGGAGCCTCATTCCGCGATCTTCTGGCCGGCAAACTCGACGCGTTGCCGGGCGAGCGCGCGACCATCGCCGATTGGCACAACCACCTCTCCACGCTCTTCCCCGAGGTACGGCTCAAGAAGGTCATCGAGATGCGCGGCGCCGATGCCGGCCCATGGGGCGAAGTGTGCGCCGTGCCAGCTCTCTGGGTCGGGCTCCTCTACGATTCAGACATCCTCGAAGCGGCCTCGGACCTGGTCGGCGAATGGAGCGCCGACGATATCCAGGCCCTTCGCGATGCCGTTCCGCGCGAGGGCCTGAAGGCGGAGGTTGTCGGTCGTTCCGTGCTCGAGATTGCCACCGCGACCGTCGAACTCGCCGCCGAAGGCCTCCGGCGTCGCGGCGAACTGGGAAGCTCCGGCCGCGACGAGACGGTCTATCTCGAGCCGCTGCTGGAGACCGTTCGAACCGGGCGCTCGCTCGCGGACCGCTATCTCGACGCCTACGAGAACGAGTGGGACGGCGACCTCGCCGAGCTCTTCCGGCGGATGGCATTCTAGGCCGCCGAACGCCCCGTTCATCCCCGCCGCACTCCTGAGATTCCTTTCGCGCCGGGCGCGCTCAAATTGGATAGCTCTTTCCTTGTTGGCGGCTTCGTGCGTCCCGATATTCCGGCCATCCACGAGCCTCGCGGCTCGAGCACGCAAGGAGGTTCCGAAATGACGCTCCGTATCGGCGACACCGCCCCCGATTTCCAGGCCGAAACCACCGAAGGACCGATCAGCTTTCATGAGTGGCTGGGCGACTCATGGGGGATCATCTTCTCCCACCCCAAGGATTTCACGCCCGTCTGCACGACCGAACTCGGCACGATGGCAGGCCTCAAGCCGGAGTTCGACAAGCGCAACGTCAAGATCGTCGGCCTGTCGGTCGATCCGGTCGACAGCCACCGCGGCTGGGCCAAGGACATCGAGGACGCGACCGGCACCGCGCCGAACTACCCGATGATCGGCGATCCGGAACTGAAGGTGGCCAAGCTCTACGACATGCTTCCGGCCGATGCCGGCGACACGTCGGAGGGGCGCACTCCGGCCGACAATCAAACCGTCCGCACCGTCTACGTCGTCGGGCCGGACAAGAAGATCAAGCTGGCGCTGTCCTATCCGATGACCACCGGCAGGAACTTCGACGAGATCCTCCGTGTCGTTGATTCGCTCCAGTTGACCGCGAAGCACAAGGTTTCCACTCCGGCGAACTGGCAGAAAGGCGACGAGGTCATCATCGTAGCGGCCGTCTCCGACGAGGAGGCCAAGGCGAAGTACCCGGAGGGCTTCCGCACCGTGAAGCCTTACCTCCGCTATGTTGGACAGCCCCAGGACTAGGGGGCCAACCCCGCCGCATGCACCCAGCGCCCTCGCCAAAGGCGGGGGCGTTTTTTGTGTCGAGAATGTCGCCGGGGCGTGAACTCCCCGAAGCGCTAGGCTACGACTTCACGCCGACAACGGGGCGAAGGGGCGGCATGTCCGAATCCACCGAAACGAACGGTTCGACGCCGAACGGGTTCGCGGAACATCCGCTGCGCGGATTTGCGCTCGGCGAGATTCATGCGCGGCCGTTTCAGGGCGTCTCCGTTCCCCGGTTGGTGCTGCACTTCGCGTTTCTGACCGACGCGACCGCGGCCGCGGCCGACCGCAACCGCCTGATCGAGCACTGCCGCAGGCACGGCGTCGCCGAGCCTGCGGTCGACGCCGGCCATCACATCGTGACGATCGGCGCGGCGCGTCTCCGCTGGGAGGTCCATTCGGAGTTCACAACATACACCTGGGACATGGAGCCGATCGACGGCGACGGGCCGGCGCCGCGCTTCGAGGAACTGCTCGGCGGTCCGTTCGTCCAGCCGGGCGAGCTCATCGTCGCCACGCGCGTCGATCTCGTGAAGGAGGCCGAGGAGATCGACGAACTCCTCGAGCACCTCGACCCCGGCACCACCGCCATCTCCCTGCTTCGCGACGGGCGCGCGATCGTGGCGACGGACTTCCAGGTCAACCAGACCGGGATGACTAACATTCTCGTCGTCGATCGCGATCTCTTCCCGCACGAGGTCGGGCCGGTCGTCATCAGGATGGTCGAGCTTGAGACCTATCGCACCCTGGCGCTGCTTGGCCTGCCGGAGGCGCGGCGCCTCCAGCCGGTCATCTCCGAGACCGAGAGCGAGCTGAAAAACGCCACGCGGCGGATCGGTCACAGCCCCGGGCTGACGGAGAACCGCGAGCTTCTCGAATCGCTCACCAGCCTTGCCGGCGATCTCGAAGCCTCTGCCGCACAAAGCGCCTACCGTTTCGGAGCGACTCGGGCCTATTACGACATCGTCCAGAATCGCCTCGGTGCGATCCGCGAGATGCCGCTCGAGGGCTACACGCGGCTGTCGTCCTTCCTGCAGCGCCGCATGGCGCCGGCCGTCCGCACCTGCAACGGCGTCGAGGCGCGGCTGATGGAGATGTCGGATCGCCTGGCGCGTGCCACCGAACTCCTGCGGACGCGCATCGAGGTCGATCTCGAGCAGCAGAATCGTGAGCTGCTGGCCGCGATGAACGATCGCGCCCGCCTCCAGATGCGCCTCCAGCAATGGGTCGAAGGGCTCTCGGTCGCGGCGGTCAGCTACTACATCGTCAGCCTCATCTCCTATCTCGTTCGCGGTATCGACACATACGATGTCGACATCGATCCATATCGCATCACCGCGTTTGCCATTCCTCCGGTCGTGGTCGGCATTTGGCTCTTCGTCCGCCAGATTCGCCGTCGCGGACATGCGGAAGAGGCCGAGGTCCAGAACCGCAATCCTTGACCCGGCCGACTTATCGGCTACCAACGCGGTTTCGTCCGGGCGCCCAGCCCGGGTCCGGCCTTTGCATCAGGTGTTTTGAGAGTAGGGGGAGCGTCGCGTGGCGGAAGAACAGCCCAGCATCACCCTGTCCGCAGAGCTTGGTCCGCGTCATGACGAGATCCTGACGGAGGACGCGCTCGCCTTTCTGGCCGACCTGCACCGCCGTTTCGACGGCCGTCGGCTCGACCTTCTGGCCCAGCGCGATGCCCGCCAGGCGGATTTCGACGATGGCGAACTCCCCGACTTCCTGCCGTCGACGAAGGATGTGCGGGAGGGCGATTGGCGCGTGGCGCCGCCGCCGGAGGAAATCCTCGACCGCCGGATAGAGATGACTGGCGCCGTCAGCCGGGCGGCGCTGGCCATGGGCCTCAACTCGAATGCGCGCGTCTATATGGGCGACTTCGAGGATGCCATGGCGCCGACCTGGGCCAATTTGCTCGATGGCCAGGTGAATGTCCGCGACCGCTGGCACGACCAGCTGGACGGGCTCGGCGACACGCCTTCCGTCCTGATGACCCGGCCCCGCGGCCTCCATCTGCCGGAAGCCCATGTCGTGGTCGACGGTTCGCCGATTTCCGGCGCGTTCTTCGATTTCGGCCTGCTTGCCTTCCACAACGCGGCCGCGGCGATCGCCAAGGGTTCGCACCCCTACTTCTACCTCGCCAAGCTCGAAAGCCACCTCGAGGCGCGGCTATGGCGCGATATCTTCGCCCACACCGAAGAGGCGCTCGGCATCCAGCCCGGTTCGATCAAGGCGACCGTTCTCATCGAGACGCTGCCGGCGGCGTTCGAGATGCATGAGATCCTTCACGAGTTGAAGGATCACGCCGTCGGTCTCACCACCGGCCGTTGGGACCACATCTTCTCGCTGATCAAGACGTTCCGCACGCGGCCGAGCTACCTTCTGCCCGACCGCGACGGGCTCGACATGGGCGATGCGTTCCTGCGCGCCTATTCCGAGTTGATGATCCAGACCTGCCATCGCCGCGGCACCTTCGCGCTCGGCGGCATGTCGGCCTACATCCCGGTCGACAACGACGCCGCCGCCAACGAGAAGGCGCTTGCGGACATCCGCAAGGACAAGGAGCGCGAGGCCAAGGCCGGCCACGACGGCACCTGGGTCGCCCATCCGGCGCTGATCGAGCCGGCGCAGGCGGTCTTTGACGACCTCATGCCGGGGCCGAACCAGCTCGACCGCCAGCGCGACGACCTCGAGATCACCCAGTTCGACCTCCTCGAGATTCACGACGGGGCCCGGAGCGAAGCCGGCCTGCGCGACAATATCCGCACCGGCATCCAGTATCTCGAGGCCTGGCTGAGAGGCGAGGGAGCGGTGCCGCTCGGCGGCGTCATCGAGGACGCCGCGATTGCCGAAATCAGCCGCACGCAAATCTGGCAGCAGCTTCACTTCGAGGCGAGCCTCGCCGAGGGCAGCAAGGCGACTCCCGCGCTCTACTCGCAGTTTCTCAACGAGGAGATGGAGCGGGTGAAGAACGAAATCGGGGAGGACGCCTATCAGTCCGGCCGTTTCGCCGAGGCGATTGCGCTCTTCACCGAGCTGTCGATGGCGGAGGAGTTGCAGCCCTTCCTGACGCTGTCGGCCTACCGGCAGATCGCCTGAGGCCTCAAAGGACGATTACCCGCGTTCCGACCGAGACGCGCCCATAAAGGTCGATGACGTCCTCGTTTCGCATGCGGATGCAGCCGGAGGACACCGCCTGTCCGATGGTCCAGGGCTCGTTCGAACCGTGGATCCGGTAGAGCGTCGAGCCGAGATAGAGCGCCCGCGCTCCCAGCGGGTTGGCCGGGCCGCCCGGCACATAGTCCGGCAGCCAGGGCTCGCGTTCCCGCATCTCCGCCGGCGGCCGCCAGTCCGGCCATTCGGCCTTGCGTGTCACGCTGTGGACGCCGGACCACTCGAAGCCCGGCCGACCGACGCCGACGCCGTAGCGGATTGCCCAGCCGCCATCCTGCACGAGGTAGAGGAATCGGTTGCCGGTATCGATGATGATCGTGCCGGCCGGTTCCGACCCGTGATACGGCACGCTGGTCGGCAAGTAGACCGGATTGATCGGCGGGTGCTGGATCCGGTTGTCCTGCGGCGCGATCGGTACCTCGACGGTGGAGGGGATCGCCGCCCCCAGCGTTGCCGGACGGGCGCCGTTGTTGGCGATCGGGTCCGGGCTGAGCGTTCCCGGCGGCGGCGGAACCGTGAAGTCGGCGGAGGCGGCGGCGCATCCGAGGCCGACGACGAGGGCAGAGGCGAAGGCAAGTTTGCGCAGCACGGGAGGCGTCCGGTCGGGGTCCGTCGATGGAACGTCGACCATGCCGTCCGATCCTCAGCGTTTTGTTAAGCCTGCGCCTTAGCTGTTTGTTATGGTTAATGGTTCGTTAGCCAAGGAGAGGTCGGGCGATGGTGGCGACAGGAACCTGTTGGTGGCACGGCGGCATTGCCGAGTACCAGCGCTATCACGACCATGAGTGGGGCCGCCCGGTCTCCGACGACGATCGGCTCTTCGAGAAGATCTGCCTCGAGGGCTTTCAGGCAGGGCTCTCCTGGCTGACGATCCTTCGCAAGCGCGAGGCGTTCCGCGAGGCATTTGCCGGTTTCGTGCCGGAGCGCGTCGCGGCCTATGGCGAGCGCGACGTCGAGCGCCTGCTGCAGGACGCCGGCATCGTCCGCCATCGCGGCAAGATCGAATCGGTCATCAACAACGCCGAGCGCGCTCTGGAGGTTCAGGCCGAGTTCGGATCGCTCGCCGCGTATTTCTGGCGCTTCGAACCTTCGCCGGAAGCCCGGCCGCCGCGGATCGATGAGCAAACCCTGACGGCGATGCCGGTCACGGGGGAGTCAAAGGCCCTGTCGAAGGACCTCAAGCGCCGCGGCTGGAGCTTCGTCGGCCCGACCACCGTCTACGCCTTCATGCAGGCGATGGGGCTCGTCAACGACCACGTCGAGGGCTGCTCGTGTCGCGCCGAAATCGAGGCTGAGCGGGCGGCGTTCGTGCGGCCGGCGCGCTAGACCGGGCAGGCGCCCCAGGTCGATTCGTCGAAGCCGAGCCGCCCTGCTGCGCGCCTTTCGCCGAAACTGAGATCTCTCCACGGGAGATAGGCTGCCGGCGGCCACGCGGCGGCGTTGGCCGCGCCGAACGTCGCCGGGGTCCAGCCGAGGCGCTCCCATTGGCCCTGCTCCTCCGGCGTCAGCTGACCCCAGGTCAGCTGGAACCACGAGCATGGATTGATGGGCGAGCGGATCCCGCCATCATTGGCATTGCCGAACAGGCCGGTCTCCTGCGTCACCGCAGGCGCGTTCGGGTTCGGCGTGCAATAGTCGGGCGGCGGTGCGACCTGACCCGGCGCGATCGCGCATCGTTCGCGCTGCTCCTGCGTCAGCACAGGCTGCTGGGGCGGGGGCGTCTCCGCAGCCTCCTGCGGCGGTGGAAGCGTCGCGTCGGGCGGCGTCTGGAGGCCCGGCCGTTCCTCGTAAACGATCACGTCGCGGTCGCGGGTGAAGTCCACGATGCCGGCAACGTCCTGGAGGGTCTGCGCGGTCGTCGGCGTGCCCGTGCCGTAGGTCACCGTCGAGCAGCCGGCGAGAACTGCAACTCCCACCGCCAGGACACCGAGACGGAGAGCCCGGACTGAAACGCTACCGAAAACCATCGTGAATTCCTTCGCTCGGCCGACCGCGACCCCGCCGCGCGGATCGGGCATTGCGCCGATTGGGGGAGGTCAGTCGCGGCGGACTCTAGGCGATCACCTTCCCCTCAGCAACATGAGGTCCCTACCGCTAGAACCATTCCGTTAAGGCCCGGTCAACCTTCGTCCCGGGGCCGGCTGCGGCTAGCCGAACCCGCGCCGTCGCCGCGTCCTGCTCCATTTGCTGAACGAGCGCCTCGCTCGAATCGAAGCGCTCCTCGCCCCTGATCCAGTCGTGGAAGACAACGGCGATATCGTGGCCGTAGAGGTCGCCGTCGAAATCGAAGAGGTGGACTTCGAGCAGCGGCGCGCGCTCGCCGAAGGTCGGGCGCACGCCATAGCTCGCAACGCCGGGCCGGCCGGCGCCGTCGCGGCCTTGAACCGTCACGGCATAGATGCCGAGAGCGAGCTCTGGAGGCGGCGAGAGGGCAATGTTGGCCGTCGGGAATCCGAGGTCGCGCCCTCGCCGGTCGCCGCGAACGACCTCGCCGGTGACGAACCACCGATAGCCGAGAAGTGTCGCTGCCTGCTCGACATCGCCGGCGCGCAGTGCATCGCGGACGCGGCCGGAAGAAACGACTTCGCCAGTGTCATCGCGCACCGGCGCCAGCGCGTCCACGGCAAAGCCATGACGGTCGCCCAGCGCCCTCAGCACCGCCACATCGCCGGCGCGGCCTTTGCCGAACCGGAAGGCCTCGCCGACGGCGACGCCACGCACGCCAAGCCGACCGACCAGGATCGTCTCGACAAACGCCTCGGGCGCGAGGCCGGCGAGGGCACGGTCGAACGCGATCTCGATGACGCCCGCCGCCCCGGCGATCGACAGGAGCGCATTCTTGGCGGCTCGATCGGAAAGGCGGAACAACGGCGCGTCCGGCTGGAACAAAGCACGTGGGTGCGGCTCGAAGGTGAGCGCCAGCGCTCTGGTTTCGGACCTTGCAGCGATCGCGGCCGCGCTTGCGATCAGTGTCTGGTGGCCGCGATGAACGCCGTCAAAGCTGCCGATGGCGACCACGCCGCCTCGGAAGTCGTCCGACACGGGAGCGTCATCCTCCGCGCCGATACTGAGAACAGGAGGCGCCTTCCGGTCGCTCGCCCCGGTCACCAGACGAGCCGCGGCATGAAGGCGCTGGTGCGGGCGGACTGCTTTGCCAGGAGGCGCGCGACCGCCTCGGCGTCGTCGTCGCCGGACCCGGAATCGGCAGCGTGCACGCCGGAGGTAATGAGCAGCGCATCGAGCCCGGCGCCGTTGGCGCCGACGATATCGGTGCCGATGCCGTCGCCGATCGCCAGTATGTCGCGCTCGGCAACGGGCTCGCCGGCCAGGCGATCGATCGCGGCGCGCGCCTCGCGGTAGATTGGTGCATGCGGCTTGCCGACGATGACCGCCTCGCCGCCAAGCTCGCGGTAGCGGGCCGCGAGCGCGCCGGCGCACGGCACCAGCTGATCGCCGCGTTCGACGACGAGATCCGGATTGGCGCAGAGCATCGGCAGATGACGCGCCGCCATGTTGCTGAGCAGTCCCTCATAGTCCGCGACGGTCTCCGTCCGGTCGTCGACGAGGCCGACGCAGGAGATGAGTTCGGCTTCGTCGAGGCCAGTCAGCGTCACGTCGAGGCCTTCATAGATGAAGTGATCCCAGTCCGGGCCGAGGTGATAGACGCGGGCGCCGGGGCGCTTGGCGAGTTCCGCCCTCGCCGCGTCGCCCGAGGTGATGATGCCGTTTCGGCAGGCGAGATCGACGCCGAAGCCGACGAGTTGCCGATCGACATCCTTGCCCGGCCTGGGCGCATTGGAGATGAGCAGCACGACGCCGCCACGACCTCGGAAG
>CAZSXA010000012.1:0-24957 GCA_964611195.1 uncultured Bauldia sp. | reverse complement strand
GCTTCTGTCGCGGGCCAGCGAACGCGGCGAAGGCATGAACGCCACAGCCCTTCTCGACACGACGCTGCGGAACATGCTGCAGGGCGGCATCTACGATCATATCGGTGGCGGCCTTTCCCGCTACTCGGTCGACGACCGCTGGCTCGTCCCGCATTTCGAGAAGATGCTTTACGACAACGCCCTGCTCATCGAGCGCGCGACACGCGCCTGGCGACAAAGCGGCTCCGATTTGTTGCGGATCCGAATCGAGGAAACGATCGCCTGGCTTCTGCGCGAGATGCGCGTCGGCGGTGGGTTCGCATCGAGCCTCGACGCGGACAGCGGGGAAGGCGAGGGCGCCTTCTACGTCTGGACCCCGCAGGAGGTTGCCGCCGTCCTTGGCCCCGACGAGGCGGCCGCGTTCTGCCGCATCTACGACATCACCGGGCCTGGCAATTTCGAGGGCGCGTCCATACCGAACCGTCTCGCCCACCCACAGCTCCTCGACCCGGACACCGAGTCCCGGCTCGCCTCAGGCCGCAATCAACTGCTCCAGGTTCGCCAAGAGCGGCCGCGACCGGCCCGTGACGACAAGGTCCTCGCCGACTGGAACGGGCTCGCCATCGCCGCCTTTGCCCGGGCCGCCACGACCTTCGCCCGTCCCGAGTGGCTCGACGCCGCGCGATCCGCTTATCGTTTCGTCACCGAATCCATGATGATCGACGGACGGCTGCGCCACTCCTTCAAGGACGGGAGGTGTCTCGATGTCGGGTTCGCCAGCGACTATGGCGCGATGATCGGCGCGGCATTCGCGCTCCACGAGGCGACGCACGACGACCGGTACCTCGGCGATGCCGAAATGTTCGCCGAGACCCTCGACCGCCACCATTGGGACGAATCGGTAGCCGCCTGGCGGCTCACCGCCGATGACGCCGACGACCTGTTCGTTCGTCCCTTGTCGCTGCATGACGATTCCATCCCCTCGCCGAACGCGGTCATTGCCGCTGGCCTCTCCCGACTGTCTCGACTGACGGGAAACACGCGCCACGCCGCCCGACTGGACGCGCTCTTCACCCGGCATCTCGGCGAGCCACGTGATGCGCTCGGCAAGGCCGGCCTCCTTAACGCTTTCGACCAACACCTCAATGGTAGGGATATCGTTATCGTCGCGGCGGCGAACGACGGCCTCGAGGCCTGGTTCGACATCGTCCGTGCCGAAGCCCGTGAAGCCGACACCGTGCTAGTCGTCACCGATCCCGGCACGGTACCGGATTCCCATCCCGCCCACGGCAAGTCCGCGATCGACGGCAAGACGACCGCCTATCTCTGCTCGGCCACGGCCTGCTCCGCGCCGGTCACCGAAATCGCCGACCTGGTGGGAATGCTGCGGTTCTGAGGCGACCTAACGGGAGTCGCGAACCCGCGCGATCGAGAGGCCGTCATAACCTTTGATGCCGACCGTCTGCAGCGCAACCACTTCCACACGGTCGTCGGACGAGACCGCGTCGAAAAAGCGCCGCACCCCATCGACGTCTGCATCGCCGGTATCGTCGCGAAGGATACGACCGTGGCGGATCACATTGTCGATCACGATCAGCGAGCCGGGGCGGGACATCTTCACGGCCCAATCGAAGTACTCCGGGATGTTGGCCTTGTCGGCATCGATGAACGTGAAGTCGAACGGCATCGGGCTCGAGGCTGCGATCTGAGGCAGCCGATCGGCGACAAGACCGATCCACACCTCGACCTGGTCGGCAAGGCCGGCATAGTCGAGATTGGCGCGGGCGACTTCGGCGTGCCGCGCATCGCCCTCGATCGTCACCAGCTTGCCGCCCGGCTGTAGCGCGCGCGCCATCCAGATCGTCGAATAGCCTCCGAGCGTCCCCATTTCGAGGATGCGCGTCGCGTTGACGGCGCCCGCCAGAACCGAGAGCAGCCTGCCCTGGTTCGCCGAGACGGCAATCTCGGGGAGCCCGGCCGCAGCGCTTTCCTTCAGCGCATGCTCCAGGGCGTCATCGTCCTTGGCCAGCCGCTCCTCGAGATAGCGGTCGACCGCAGTCCACTGATCTTCGCTCACGCCGACAACTCGCTCAGGTGTTCATCTGCTCGAAGAAGTCGGCGTTGCTCTTGGTCTGCTTCAGCTTGTCGAGCAGGAACTCGATCGCGTCGACCGTGCCCATCGGCGTCAGGATGCGGCGAAGGACATACATTTTCTTGAGGACATCCGGCGGCACCAGAAGCTCCTCCTTCCGGGTGCCGGAGCGCTGAATGTCGATCGCCGGGAAGACGCGCTTGTCGGCGACCTTCCGGTCGAGAATGATCTCGGAGTTACCGGTGCCCTTGAACTCCTCGAAGATGACTTCATCCATGCGGCTGCCGGTGTCGATCAGCGCGGTTGCGATGATCGTCAGCGAGCCGCCTTCCTCGATGTTGCGCGCCGCGCCGAAGAAGCGCTTCGGCCGCTGCAGCGCGTTGGCATCGACACCGCCGGTCAGCACCTTGCCCGAGGACGGCACGACGGTGTTGTAGGCGCGGCCGAGGCGCGTGATCGAATCGAGGAGGATGACGACGTCGCGGCCATGCTCGACGAGGCGCTTGGCTTTCTCGATCACCATCTCCGCGACCTGAACATGGCGCGTCGCCGGCTCATCGAAGGTCGAGGAGATCACCTCGCCATTCACCGAGCGCTGCATGTCGGTGACTTCCTCCGGCCGCTCGTCGATGAGCAGGACGATGAGGAAGCACTCCGGATGGTTGGTCGTGATCGAGTGTGCGATGTTTTGGAGAAAGACGGTCTTGCCGGTGCGCGGCGGCGCGGTGATCAGCCCGCGCTGGCCCTTGCCGAGTGGCGCTACCAGGTCGACGACCCGGGCGCTGATGTCCTTCTTGGTCGGGTCTTCCAACTCCATCTGAAACCGCTCGTCCGGATAGAGCGGCGTCAGATTGTCGAAGTGGATCTTGTGGCGCGCCTGCTCCGGATCCTGGAAGTTGATCGAATTGACCTTGAGCAGCGCGAAATAGCGCTCGCCATCCTTCGGGCTTCTGATGTCACCCTCGACGGTGTCGCCTGTGCGCAGCGAGAAACGCCGGATCTGCGACGGCGAGATGTAGATGTCGTCCGGACCGGCGAGATAGTTCGCGTCCGGTGAGCGCAGGAAGCCGAAGCCATCCTGCAGAACCTCAACAACGCCCGAGCCGATGATGTCGGTATCCTGGGCGGCGAGCTGCTTGAGGATTGCGAACATCAGCTCCTGCTTGCGGAGCGTGCTCGCATTCTCGACCTCAAGTTCCTCGGCGAAGCTCAGCAGCTCCGGCGGGCTCTTTTCCTTCAGGTCCTGAAGTTTCATTTCAGGCATACATTTATCCTAGATTCGGTCTTGCGGCCGATTTGGGTCTGACGTGGGGAACTCGCAGAACTCTCTGGCCGGCCGGTTTGCTCCGGGGCCGTGGCAACGCGGATGGTGCTGGAGAAGCGTCCGGTGCCCGTCTGCTTATGATCAGCGAGATATAGACGTTCACCGCCGACGCCACAAGCGTCGATTGGGGGGCACCTCTAGAACGGGCGAACAATGACGAGAACGACGATCCCGATCAGGAGCACCGTCGGGATCTCGTTGATCATCCGATACGTCCGTGAGGTGTGTGTGTTGCGGTCGTGTTCGAAATCCCGCCGCCGCGCCGACAGCCAGCCATGAAGGCCCGTCATGGCGAGCACCAGCACAACCTTTGTCATCAGCCACGGCTGATCGTAGAGCCCAACGCTGCTGCCGGCGGGTCCCCAGAACGCCAACCCGATGCCGGCAGCCCAGGTCACGATCATCGCCGGGTTCATGATCGCTCGAAGGAGGCGACGTTCCATTACCTTGAACGTCTCGGCCGTCTCGGAGCCGGGCGCGGCGTCCGCGTGATAGACGAAGAGCCTCGGCAAATAGAACATGCCCGCCATCCACGCGACCATCGCCACGACGTGCAACGCCACCAGCCAGTTGTAGCCGCTCACCTATCTGCCCCCAAAGCTGCGCACGCGCTCGACGAGCCGCGCCACGTTCTCCACCGGCGTCTCCGGCACAATGCCGTGGCCGAGATTGAAGATGAACCGACCGCCGGACAATCCCGATAGAATCCGGTCGATCGCGGCATCAAGCCCCGTCCCGCCTGCGACGAGGATCATCGGATCGAGATTGCCCTGAACGGCCACCTTCGGCTGCAGGCGATCGCGTACGAAGCCAAGCGGCACCGTCCAGTCGATGCCGACGGCGTCCACCCCACTCTCGGCGACATAGCGCTCGAGCCGCAATCCTGCGCCCTTCGGGAATCCGATGATGCGCGCACCGGGGACCCTGGCTCGGACGCGCTCGACAATCGCCTTCGTCGGCGCGAGGCACCAGCGCTCGAACTCAAGCTCGCCCAAAACGCCCGACCAGCTGTCGAAAATCTGAACGACATCCGCGCCGGCCTCCAGCTGCGCCGCGAGGTAGTCCACCGAGGCCTCGACAAGCTTGGCAATCAGCGCATCCAGAAGCTCCGGCGATCTGGCGCCAAACGCCCTCGACGGCGCCTGGTCGGGCGTTCCACGTCCGGCGATCATGTAGGTTGCCACGGTCCACGGCGCACCGCAGAACCCGATCAGGGCCTTCCGGTCGTCTAGCCCGCTCCGAATCTGCCGAACTGCTTCGAACACCGGCGCCAACCGCTCAACCGCGGTCCCGGTCTCGAGCGACTCGATCCCGGCCGCATCGATCGGCTCAAGCCGCGGTCCTTCGCCTTCAACGTAACGAACCTCACGCCCGAGCGCATCCGGGATCACCAGGATGTCCGAGAAGAGGATCGCCGCGTCGAAATCGAATCGCCGGATCGGCTGCAGCGTCACTTCAGCCGCGAGTTCCGGCGTGTAACAGAGGTCAAGGAACGAGCCGGCCTGCTTCCGAACGCGGCGATACTCGTCGAGATAGCGACCCGCCTGCCGCATCAGCCAGATCGGCGGAGGAGCGACCGCTTCATCGAGCGAACGCATGAGCAACTTCGCTTCATCGTTCCGACTGATCAAGTCTTCTTTCAAATCAAAATCCTAGAATCTTTTTATCTTCGATTGCTTTTGGCCGTTGGGTTGCGAGGATTATCAGTGACGCACAGGATCACCACCGGATGAACGACCGGCCGGAGTCGTTGATGGATTTCATCCACATGACCGTTGAAACCGGTGATAGAGCGATATTCGATTTAAATAACAGTATCTTGCATGCCCTACGATGTGGACTTCGCTGTGTCTGTTCGCTGAACAAAATGTGAGACGAAAACTCCACCTCACATCGTCGAAACAATCCCGCGCTGACGAACCCGATCGCTGGACTCGCCGATGCGGGGACGATTCCGGTCCAACGCCCGGCCCTTGTGAGGCAAAGCCGATCGATACACAACGGCGGCGGAATCACGGGGGTCGTGCCGGCAACAGAATTGACGGCCCGTCGGTTGGAAGCCATCTGCGATGCACCAGCGAATCATCCTTGCCTCGGGAAGCGAAGTCAGACGCCGACTTCTGGCCGCTGCCGGCATCGCATTCACCCAGCAACCGGCCGAGATCGACGAGCAGGGTGTGGCGGATGGGCATCGGGGAAAGACGCCGAGGCAGCTCGCCGGCATCCTCGCCGAGGCGAAGGCGCATGCGGTGTCGGCGGTTCACGCCGAATCATTCGTCATCGGCGCCGACCAGACGCTGGAGCTGGGCGGGAAGCTCCTCTTCAAGCCGGCCGACAAGGCCGAGGCGCGACGCCAGCTCGGCGCCCTGGCGGGTGAGGTCCATCGACTGCACGCGTCCTTTGCGGTCGTCTCGGCCGGAAAGACGCGGGCTCGGGCGACCCGAACGGTGAAGCTTGCCATGCGTCCGCTCAGCGCCGGCGATATCGACTGGTATCTTGATGCGGCTGGCGACGCAGCCCTGTCGAGCGTTGGCGGCTACCAGCTCGAAGGCCTCGGGATCCGCTTGTTCGATCGCATCGAGGGCGACTATTTCACGGTGCTGGGGTTGCCGATGCTGCCGCTGCTGAAGGCGCTGCGAAAGGTGGGGGCCCTGGAGCGATGAGTGTTCCGACTGCTTGCATCGTCGGCTGGCCTATTGCCCATTCGCGATCGCCGATGGTGCATCGCTATTGGCTCCGCGAAATCGGCATCGAGGGAGACTATGTGCCCCTGGCTATAGAGCCGGAACGCGTGGCCGGGTTCTTCTCGGCCTTCGCCGAAAGCGGGTTTATCGGCGGCAATGTCACAGTGCCGCACAAGGAGGTGGCTTTTGCGTCCGTGGCCCATGCCGACGAGTCGGCCGCCATTCTCGGCGCGGTCAACACGATCTGGCTCGACGATGGCCGGCTCTGCGGGTGCAACACCGACACCGGCGGCTTTGTCGCCAATCTCGATCAGTCGGCGCCGGGCTGGTCGGAGAAGGGCAGGGGACGCGCCGTCGTGCTTGGCGCTGGCGGTGCGGCTCGCGGTGTCGCCTGGGGCCTGATCGGGCGCGGCTTTGATCCGGTTATCGTCATCAACCGCACGGCCGATCGGGCCGAGGCGATCGCCGATACGTTTGGCTCGCGTGTCGTTGCGGCGCCGTGGGAGGACCGCGAGGCAGCGCTCGCCGGTGCGGATATTCTCGTCAACACGACGTCGCTCGGCATGAAGGGCCAGCCCGACCTCGAGCTCGACCTCCGGCGCATGGGCAACGACGCGGTCGTCTGCGATCTCGTCTATGTTCCGCTTCAGACCGGACTCCTGCGCTCGGCGCGGGAACGGGGGCTCGTGGCCGTCGATGGGTTGGGCATGCTCCTTCATCAGGCCGTTCCTGGCTTCGAAAAGTGGTTCGGCAAGCGCCCGGCGGTGACGGAGGAACTCCGTCGCCTCGTCGCGCAGGACATCCTGGCGACCACATGATCGTCGTCGGCATCACCGGAGCGATCGCCAGCGGCAAGACGACCGTGGCCTCGATGTTTGCCGAGGCCGGCTATCCGGTGCTGAGCGCCGACGCGGTCGTCCACGACCTCTATGCGGCGGCCCCGCGAACGATTCTTGAAGCGTTTCCCGAAGCCGAGGCGGACGGACGCCTTGATCGAGCGTTCCTTGCCGCGGTGATCGCCAGGGATCCCGGCCGAATTTCCGAGCTCGAGGCGATCGTCCATCCGCTCGTCGAGCAGCGTATGGCGGAATTCGTCGAGGAACAAAGGGAACGCGGCATGGCGCTGGCCGTGGTGGAAATGCCGCTGCTCTACGAAGCCGGAACGGACGCAATGTGCGACGTCGTGATCACCGTCGACGCGCCCGCCGAAATCCGCGAAGCGCGGGTGGCGACGCGCGGCGGGATGTCGCCGGACCTCTATCACGAGCTTCAGGCACGACAGCTGGCGCCGGAAGAAAAGGCGCGCCGCGCCGATTTCGTCGTGGACAGCACCGCGGACCTCCCTGCCGTTCGACGTACCGTCGGCGATATCATTGCCAAGCTGATCGAGCCGGCGCAGTAAGGGCGGCATGCGGGAAATCGTCTTCGACACCGAAACGACCGGGCTTGATCTCTCGATCGACCGCATCATCGAGATCGGCTGCGTCGAGCTCATCAATCACATTCCGAGCGGCGCGTCCTTCCAGGCCTACATCAATCCGGAGCGGTCGATCTCGGTCGACTCCTACCGGGTGCACGGCCTCTCTGAGGCTTTCCTCGCCGAGAAGCCGGTGTTCGCCGACACCGCTCAGTCGTTTCTCGATTTCGTCGGCGACGATCCGCTGATCGCCCACAACGCCGAGTTCGACCTCGCCTTCCTCAATGCCGAGTTTGGTCGCCTCGGCCGCAATGCGCTCGATCCGTCGCGGATTATCGATTCGCTGGCGCTTGCCCGCCGCCGCCATCCTGCCGGCCCAAATTCGCTCGACGCGCTCTGCGCACGTTACGGCATCGACGCCAGCAGCCGCACCGTTCACGGCGCGCTGGTCGACGCCCAATTGCTGGCCGAGGTCTATGTCGAGTTGATCGGCGGTCGCCAGGCGACGCTTGCGCTCGGCGAGGCCGGGGAAGGGGCGGTGGCGACGATGGCGCCGATCAGGCTGTCGGCCAGGCAGCGCCCGGAACCGCTGGCGCCACGGCTCGACGAAGCCGCGATGGCGGCCCACCGCGCGCTGCGCGAGGGCCTTGCCGATGGCGGGATCTGGGCGCGTTTCCTCGGCCCGGAGGCCGAGGCGAGGAGTGCCTAGCTGGCGTTCGCCGGCGGCGAGACGTTGAGCGCCGGTCCGGTCCCTTCGGCCTCGCGGCGCAGCCGCTCGCGATAGAGCGCGACGAAATCGACTGGCTCCAGCAGCAGCGGCGGGAAGCCGCCGCCGCGCGTCGCGTCGGCAATGATCTGCCGGGCGAACGGGAAGAGGAGACGCGGGCATTCGACCATCGCCAGCGCGCCGAGCTGATTGTCCGGCACGTTCGCGATCTTGAAGAGGCCGGCATAGACGAGTTCGGCCTGGAACAGCGTCTCGTCGCTGTCGGCGTCCTTGCCGGTCGCCTCCAGCTTGAGCGCGACCTCCATATCGGACTGCGACTGGCGGTTGACCTGAACGTTGATCCGCACATCGACCTTCGGCGCCTTCGAGCGCGCCGTCAGGGACTTCGGAGCGTCCGGGTTCTCGAACGAGAGGTCCTTCACATACTGGGCCAGCACGTTCATCCGTGGCTGCGAGGCATCCGGCGGCCTCGGAACGGACGTGACCTTCGGCGCCTCGCCGGTGAAGCCGGGGGCAGCGCCACCATTGCCGTTGGCTGCGCCGTTTCCTTCGGCTTCCGGGGTCTTGCCGTCGTTCTCGTCATTGTCCGCCATTGCGGTGGCCCTTCATGTCTGTCGGATTGGCGCCAGCCTTGCGACCGGCGGGGCGGTGGCTAGCACGCCGCCCGGGGGGTTACAAGGTAATGGCCGGTCAAGTGCGGCGGCCACCATCGGCTCCGCTGCCCGGAGGTGGGTCGGACGGCGACAGGTCCACGGTGGCGCCATATGAACCGCCGTCCGGACCGTCGCCCGGCCAGCGCGACCACGAGCCGGACAGGTGGTTGACGAAGCGCGGCGTCACAACGCGCCATGCCCAATCGCGAACCGCCGGGACGAACAGCGTGAAGCCGAGCGCATCCGTCACGAAACCGGGCGTCAGCAGCAGCACGCCGGCAACGACGATGAGAACGCCATGGGCGAGCGCCGCTGCCGGAACGCGGCCGGCATTCACGTCCTCGCGCATCCTGCGCAGCACCGAAAAGCCCTGCCGGCGGAACTGCATCACGCCTATGACGGCGGTGGCGATCACTAGGAGGATCGTCAGCCCGACGCCGATCTCCTGCCCGACGAGGATGAACACCGCGATCTCGACGATCGGCACGATCAGGAAGAGAAACGGGAGGATTCGGAAAGGCATTCGCAAGAAGCCTCTGTGCTGATAAGCCTGTTACCGAAGAGGGCTGGATTGGCCCCGGCAAGGCTCTTAGATAGAACACACTACACATAGGTAGTGTGTCGCGCTTTGGCACCCCGGTGAAGCCGGCGCGATCGGATTCCCCAATCGGACCAGGCGATGAACGGTTCTGACAGTTTTCTGACGATCATTTTTCTGGCGCTTGCCGTGATCATATTCCTGCGGCTGCGCAGCGTTCTCGGTCGCCGCACCGGCAACGAGCGCCAGCCCTTCGACCCCTATAGCCGCGAGCGGGCTTCCGAGGCCGGCGACAAGGTCATCTCGCTGCCCCAGCGGCGGGACTATGACGAGCAGCCGGCTCGTGCCGAGGCGGCCGCCGATATCGAGACCCGGGTCAAGACGGTGACGGAACCGGAGTCGGCTCTCGGCGCTTCGCTGAAGGCACTCATCGAGGCCGATCCGTCCTTCGAGCCGAAATCGTTCCTCGACGGCGCCAAGATGGCCTACGAGATGATCGTCACCGCCTTTGCCGAGGGCGACCGCAGAACGCTTCGCCAACTTCTCTCGCGCGAGGTCTATGACGGCTTCGTCACTGCAGTCAGCGAGCGCGAGCAGCGCAACGAAACAATAGAGTTCCGCTTTGTCGGCGTCGACAAGGCCGAGATCACCGACGCCTCGGTTCGCGGCGGATCGGAGCAGGTCACCGTTCGGTTCGTCTCCGAACTCATCTCGGCTACGCGCGACAAGGACGGCAACGTCGTCGACGGCGACCCGTCCAAGGTCAGCGAGGTCACGGATCTTTGGACTTTCGCCCGCGATGTCGGCTCGCGCGACCCCAATTGGAAGCTGATCGCGACCGAATCGGTGGAATAGGCCCGGCAGTCTCGGGCGCCAGGCTTTGTCGGCGTTTCAACGGGGCGATCGGAGATGGCCGGACGGCGGCGCAGCCTGACGAGCGAGGAAGAGGCGCTGTGGAGCGAGGTGAAGCGCTCGGCGCGCCCGCTCCGCCCGAGCCGCAAGCCAGCGATCCAAACCGAAGCCGAGGGTTCAAACGGCAGCGCCTCCGGCAAGACGGCCGGGCCGAAGCCGGCAGCCGCGCCGACGCCGGCCAAGCCGGCTCGCATCCGCCACCCCCACCCGCAGACGGCGATCGACCGCCGCACCGCGCGACGAATCGCCCGTGGCTCGATCGCCCTCGACGGCCGCATCGATCTCCACGGCAGCGATCAGACGGAAGCCCATGAGCGGCTGGCGCGGTTTCTTGCGGCTGCCCAGGCGCAGGACTGGCGCCTTGTCCTGGTGATCACCGGCAAGGGCAATCCGGGTGACCGCGAGCGCGGCGTGCTGCGCCGGCAACTGCCGCATTGGCTTGCGGCCCCGCGCCTTCGGCCACTGGTCAGCGGCTACGAACAGGCGCATCGCTCGCATGGCGGCAGCGGCGCGTTTTACGTCAGAGTGCGGCGGCGTCCCGGCCTTGGCTGAATTCCCCGGCCCGTCCATCAGGGAGGTCAGCGCCAGCAAACTCGGCCGCAGCGAGGCGGCGGATATCCTCGCCCTGTGCTCGGAAGCCTATCAGGAGGACTTCGCCGGCTATCTCGGCATGCTCGCCGACCCGGTTCACGTCCTGGCGCGCCTTGATGGCGGGCTCGTCTCGCACGCCTGCTGGGTGACCCGCTGGCTCCAGCCGGGCGACGGCTCCCTTCTCCGGACGGCCTATGTCGAGGCGGTCGCGACCAGCCCGGCGCATCAGGGTCGCGGCTTCGCAACGGAGGTCCTTCGTTTCCTGGCAAACGCCGTTGCCGACTTCGACATCGCCGCGCTGTCGCCGTCCGATCCTGGCTTCTATGCCCGGATCGGTTGGGAGCCCTGGCGCGGTCCGCTCCATGTCCGTGAGGCGAACGCCGCCGTTCCGGCCGAGGCCGACGAGATGTGCATGATCATGCGGCTACCGCGGACACCAGCGCTCGACTTCGACGGACCGCTGTCGATCGAGTGGCGGCTCGGCGAAGTCTGGTGACGACCGCCGCTAGAGAATGAAGCGGCTGAGGTCGGTGTTGCGGGCGAGGTCGCCGACCTGCTCCTCGACATACTCGGCGTTGATGAGAATCGTTTCGCCGGCCTTGTCGGTGGCGGTAAACGAGATCTCGTCGAGGATCCGCTCCATCACCGTCTGTAATCTGCGCGCGCCGATATTCTCGACCGACGAGTTGATGTCGACGGCGAACTGGGCGATCGCCTCGATAGCGTCGTCGGTGATTTCCAGCGTTACCGATTCCGTCCCCATCAGCGCGACATATTGCTTGATGAGGCTCGCCTCGGTCTCGGTGAGAATCTGCCGGAAGTCCTGCTTCGACAGCGGCTGAAGCTCGACACGGATCGGCAGCCGGCCCTGCAGTTCCGGCAGGAGGTCCGACGGCTTGGCGACGTGGAACGCCCCGGAGGCGATGAAGAGGATGTGGTCGGTCTTCACCGCGCCGTGCTTGGTCGAGACGGTCGTGCCCTCGATCAGCGGCAGCAAGTCGCGCTGCACGCCCTCGCGGGAGACGTCGCCGCCATAGCGGCCTTCGCGCGCGCAGATCTTGTCGATCTCGTCGAGGAAGACGATGCCGTCATTCTCGACCGCGCGGATCGCTTCCTGGGTGATTGCCTCGTCATCGAGCAGCTTGTCGGACTCCTCGGCGATCAGGAGATCGTAGGAATCCTTCACCGTCACCTTGCGCGACTTGGTGCGGTTGCCGAACGCCTTGCCGAGCATGTCGTTGATGTTCATCACGCCGACGCTCGCTCCCGGCATGCCGGGGACCTCGAAGGACGGCATGCCGCCGGCATCCTTCACCTCGATCTCGATTTCCTTGTCGTCGAGCTCGCCATTGCGGAGCTTGGTGCGGAAAGCGTCGCGGGTCGACGGGCTTGCCGAGGAGCCGACCAGCGCATCGAGCGCCCGCTCTTCGGCCGCCATCTCGGCGCGGGCCTTCACTTCCTTGCGCTTCCTCTCGCGCACCAGCGAAATGCCGATCTCGACGAGGTCGCGGACGATCTGTTCGACGTCGCGGCCGACATAGCCGACCTCGGTGAACTTCGTGGCCTCGACCTTCATGAACGGCGCGCCGGCGAGCTTTGCGAGGCGGCGCGAAATCTCCGTTTTGCCGACACCGGTCGGGCCGATCATCAGGATGTTCTTCGGAAGCACTTCCTCGCGCAGCGAACCTTCGAGCTGCTGGCGCCGCCAGCGATTGCGGAGAGCGATCGCCACCGCGCGCTTCGCTTCCTTCTGCCCGATGATGTAGCGATCGAGTTCGGAAACGATCTCGCGCGGAGAGAACTGCGACACCTTGATGGGCTCCTGCTCGTCCCTGTCCTTCGCATCATGGCGCATTTCGACGGCGGCTGTCTGGCTCATTGATCGGCCTCCAGGGACTCAAGGGTCACTTTGTCGTTGGTGTAAATGCAGATCTCGGCTGCGATCTCCATCGCCTTGCGGGCGATTGCCTCGGCGTCGAGATCGGTCTCCGAAAGCGCCCGCGCCGCGGCGAGGGCATAGTTGCCGCCCGAGCCGATGGCGGCGACGCCATGGTCGGGTTCAAGTACGTCGCCATTGCCGGTCAGCACCAGCGTCTTCGACTTGTCGGCGACGATCATCATCGCCTCGAGGCGGCGGAGATAGCGGTCGGTGCGCCAATCCTTGGCGAGCTCGACGCAGGCCCGCATCAGCTGATCGGGATACTGCTCGAGCTTGCTCTCGAGCCGCTCGAACAGCGTGAAGGCGTCGGCGGTCGCCCCGGCGAAGCCCGAAATGACGCCGCCCTTGCCGACGGGTCGGACCTTCCGCGCCGAGTGCTTCATCACCGTCTGACCGACCGAAACCTGGCCGTCTCCGGCGATCACAACCTTGCCGCCCTTGCGGACGGCGACGATGGTCGTGCCTTCCCACCCCGGGAAGGCCGCTGCCGTTTCGGCGCTCATGCGCGCACCTCAAGGGAGGTGCCGGTGCGCTTCGGCAGCAGCGCCAGAACCAGAACGAGGGGCGGGAAGACTGCGCACGCCCACATCCAGCCCGCGATGTTGCGGTTCTTGGATGGCGCGAGCTGCGAGGAAATCAGCACCGCCGCAAAGGTGACGGCGAGATAGAGAATGAAAAGGGCCGGCAAAGCACCCTCCGTATTTCGGCTGCGCGGCCGGCCCTCAGGACGAGGCGCCGGCGGCGGCAGGCCCCACATGTAGGAGGGGGACACTGCCTTTGGAAGGGGCGCGGCCTCGCTCGCAAATCGTGCCACGACCTGATAGAGCGAGCGCACGATTCCCCGGCCTTTCAGGAAAAGTACGATGGCCCGCAGCGCGAGCGTCGACCGCAAGACCAAGGAAACCGATATCACCGTCACCGTCGATCTCGACGGCGCCGGTCGCTCGGAGATCGCCACCGGGGTCGGCTTCCTCGACCACATGATCGACCAGCTGGCGCGGCACAGCCTCATCGACATCACGGTGAAGGCGCTCGGCGACCTCCACATCGATCAGCACCACACCACCGAGGACACCGGCATCGTTCTCGGCCAGGCGGTGCGGAAGGCGCTCGGCGACATGCGCGGCATCACCCGCTATGCGGACGTTCATCTGCCGATGGACGAGACGATGACGCGCTGCGCGGTCGACGTTTCCGGCCGCCCGCATCTCGTCTGGCGCGTGGCGTTCACCGCTGCGAAGATCGGCGAGTTCGACACCGAGCTCGTCCGCGAGTTCTTCCAGGCCTTCGCGCAGAATGCCGGGATCACGCTGCATGTCGAAACGCTCTATGGCGAGAACAGCCACCACATTGCCGAGACCTGTTTCAAGGCGCTCGCCCGGGCCCTGCGTGCGGCGCTCGCCATCGACCCGCGGCAGCCGGATCAGGTGCCCTCGACCAAGGGCTCGCTTGGCGAAGCCTGAGACCCATTCAAAGGGCGCGTACCGCACGTGACGATCGCGATCATCGACTATGGCGCGGGCAATCTCCGCTCGGCGGCGAAGGCGCTGGAGCGCACTGTCGCCGAGGCGGGGCTGTCAACGAGCGTCGTTGTCACCGCCGATCCGGATGCCGTCGGGGCCGCCGAGCGCGTCGTGCTGCCGGGCGACGGCGCCTTCCGCGACTGCCGGCACAATCTCGATTCCATCGACGGCATGGTCGAGGCGATCGACGCGGTGATCGATTCCGGCCGGCCGTTTCTCGGCATCTGCGTCGGCATGCAGCTTCTTGCCGATCGCGGGCTCGAGCATGGCGAGACGCCGGGGCTCGGCCGCATTCCCGGCGAGGTGCGGCTGATCGAGCCGTCCGATCCGGCGCTCAAGGTGCCGCATATGGGCTGGAACACGCTCCGCGTGAAGCACGACCACGCGCTTCTCGACGGCATCCCGCTCGGCCCCGACGGCCTCCACGCCTTCTTCCTCCACGCCTATGAGCTGGAGCCGCGCGAGGACAGCGATCTCGTCGCGGTGGCCGATTATGGCAGCGAGGTCACCGCCATCGTCGCCCGCGGCAACGTCGCCGGCACCCAGTTCCATCCGGAGAAGAGCCAGACGCTCGGGCTGGCGCTGCTCCGCAATTTCGTCAGGTGGACGCCATGACGATACTAGCGTGGCGGTCCATATTCGCTTCGCCTGTCCCGGCCTTGAGCAGGGACCCATCGGCAGCCCAGCAGTCCGGCGGCGTTGGCCACTGGACCCCGGGTCAAGCCCGGGGGAAGAACGTTTCTGGAGAGCGAGGCAGATGATCCTCTACCCCGCGATCGACCTAAAGGAGGGCGCTTGCGTCCGCCTTGAGCGCGGCGAGATGAACCGCGCCACGATCTTCAACACCGATCCGGCAGCGCAGGCGCGAATTTTCGCCGAGGCTGGCTTCAGCTGGCTTCATGTCGTCGATCTCGACGGCGCCTTCGCCGGCCGTTCGGCCAATAGCGCCGCGGTCGAGGCGATCCTCGCCGCGGTCGATGTTCCGGTGCAGCTCGGCGGCGGCATCAGAGATCGCGCTGCGATCGCCGCCTGGCTCGAGCGTGGCATTACGCGCGTCATCCTCGGCACCGCCGCCGTCCGCGATCCGGAACTGGTGAAGGCCGCCGCTGGCGAATGGCCCGGCCGCATCGCCGTCGGCATCGACGCCCGCAGCGGCATGGTCGCCGTCGAGGGCTGGGCCGAGACCTCCGACATCGCTGCGGTCGACCTCGCCCGCCGTTTCGAGGACGCGGGCGTTGCTGCGATCATCTACACTGACATCGATCGCGACGGCGTCTTCGCCGGCCTCAATCTCGAGGCGACGCTCGCTCTCGCCGAGGCGGTGTCGATCCCGGTCATCGCGTCCGGCGGGCTCGCCTCGCTCGCCGATGTCGACCGCCTCGCCGAGCCGCGCTATCGTCGGCTGGCCGGTGCCATCGCCGGCCGCGCGCTCTATGACGGTCGCCTCGATCCGCAAGCCGCTCTGCGCATCGTTTCGGGGGCGGCATGACCCGCAGCGCCCCTGTTTTTCCACTGTCGTTCCGGGGCGGCGCGGCGGAACCCGGAAACCCGACCTACGGATCGGTTGCCGAGGTTCCGGCTGTTCGCTTCGCTTCGGCCGGAACGACGCCCGGAAGACGCCACCAAATGACCCTCAAAGCCCGTCTCATCCCCTGCCTCGACGTGAAGGATGGTTCGTCCGCCCGCAGCGAAGCGAGGACGGACAATCCAGAGAATAGCGGCCGTCGGGCCGCTGCCGAGGACAGCGTGGCATGACCCTGAAGGCCCGCCTCATCCCTTGCCTCGACGTCAAGGACGGCCGCGTGGTGAAGGGCGTCAACTTCGTCGATCTCCGCGATGCCGGCGATCCGGTCGAGGCGGCGACCGCCTATGACGCCGCCGGCGCCGACGAGATCTGTTTCCTCGATATCACCGCGAGCCATGAGGAGCGGGCGATCCTCCTCGATGTCGTGGCGCGCACGGCCGAGGCCTGCTTCATCCCGGTCACCGTCGGCGGCGGCGTCCGCACCGTCGAGGACGTCCGGGCGCTGATGCTCGCCGGCGCCGACAAGGTCTCGATCAACACCGCGGCGGTGAACGACCGCGAAATCGTCCGCCGCGCGTCGGAGAAATTCGGGGCGCAGGCGATCGTCGTTGCCGTCGACGCCAAGCGCGTCAGCGCCGAGGGCGAGCCGGCGCGGTGGGAGATCTTCACACACGGCGGCCGGCGGCCGACGGGTCTCGACGCGGTCGCCTATTCGGCCGAGGTCGCCGAGCTCGGCGCCGGCGAAATCCTCCTCACCTCTATGGACCGCGACGGCACCGGCAAAGGCTTCGACCTCGAGCTGACGCGGGCCGTGTCCGATGCCGTCCACGTTCCGGTGGTCGCGTCCGGCGGCGTCGGTGGGCTGCAGCATCTCGTCGACGGCATTGCCATCGGTGGGGCGTCGGCGGTACTTGCGGCGTCGATTTTCCATTTCGGCCGCTATTCGATCCACGAGGCCAAGGCCTATATGGCCGAGCGTGGCATTCCCGTCCGCCTCGACGGCTGAGGAGTTGAGCCCTTGAGCGACTTCGATCTCGCCGCCCTCGCCAGGATTGTCGAGGCCCGCGCCAATGCTTCGCCGGAGAGTTCCTACACCGCCTCGCTGCTCGCCAGGGGCCGCGCCCATGCCGCGCGAAAGTTCGGCGAGGAGGCGGTCGAGGCCGTGGTGGCAGCGGTCGACGGCGATCCGAGGGAACTCACCGCCGAAGCCGCGGACGTTCTCTTCCACCTCCTGGTGATGCTGCAGGCCGCCGGCGTCACGCTGGACGACGTCATGGCCGAGCTCGAGCGGCGTCAGGGCACGAGCGGTCATGAGGAGAAAGCCTCGCGTGGATCCGAGTAGGCCGTCACGATGAGCGCTCGGCCGGCGATCCGCCCGCACCGCATCTTCACGCGCGTCGAATGGGCCGCGCTTCGCGCCGGCACGCCGATGACGCTGTCGGCCGATGAGGTCGAGCGGCTGCAAAGCCTCAACGACCCGGTGTCGCTGGAAGAGGTCGAGACGATCTACCTGCCGCTGTCGCGTCTGCTCAGCCTTTATGTCGGCGCGACGCAGGAGCTGTTTCAGGCCACGCGCACCTTCCTCGGCGACCCCGGCGGCGTGACGCCCTTCATCATCGGCCTCGCCGGCTCGGTCGCGGTCGGCAAGTCGACGACCGGCCGCCTCCTCCGCGCGCTCCTCAGCCGCTGGCCGAACACGCCGCGCGTCGCCCTCGTCGCCACCGACGGCTTCCTTTTCCCGAACGCCGTCCTCGAGTCCGAGGGACTGATGGAACGGAAGGGCTTTCCGGTGAGCTACGACATGCCGGCGATGCTCTCTTTCCTTTCCGCCATCAAATCGGGTGAGCCGTCCGCCGACGCGCCGGTCTATTCGCACCTCACCTACGACATCGTTCCGGATGCCTTCGACACGGTCGCGCGGCCCGATATCCTCATCCTCGAAGGCCTCAATGTCCTTCAGGCCTCGCCGCAGCCGGGGAATGGCGAGGACACCGCCGTGGTCTCGGACTTCTTCGATTTTTCGATCTATGTCGACGCCGACGAGACCGTGATCGAGCGCTGGTATGTCGAGCGCTTCAAGCAACTCCGCGAGACCGCCTTCCGCGATCCGCGCTCGTATTTCACGCGCTATGCCGAGCTCGACGATCACGATGCCGAGGAGATCGCTCGCGACATCTGGCGGCGGATCAACCTCCCCAATCTCCACCGCAACATCCTGCCGACGCGGCCGCGCGCTGACCTTATCCTGCGCAAAGGCCCCGACCATCGGATCGAGGAAGTCGCGCTGAGGCGCCTCTAGAGATGGCGTCGTCTTGATTTTGCACCATCCGGCACGATATCCGCCGACAACCCCCGAAGTGACCCGATGACGAGGAAGGCATGAGCGACAAGCCGATGTCGAAGCCGGAAGAAACAGAGGAATCAGCGGCCCCCGACGAAGCCGCCGAGCCGGCGGCCGAGAGCGCCGCGGCACCCGAAGCGACCGAGGCGCTCGCCGAGGAAACGCCGGCCGAGGAGAAAGAAGCCGCGGCCGATCCGGCCGATCCCTCCGACGACCCGCGCCCGGATGCGGTTGCCGCGCTGCAGGCCGAAGTCGCCGATCTGAAGGATCGCCTGCTTCGCGCCGCCGCGGAGATGGAGAACATGCGCCGCCGCTTCGAGCGCGAGATGGCCGACGCGCGGCAGTACGCCGTCACCGGCTTTGCCCGCGAGGTGCTGTCGATCGGCGACAACCTCCATCGCGCATTGGCCGCCGTGCCGCAGGAAGCGCGCGAGGAAGGCGGAGCCATGAAGGGACTCGTCGAGGGCGTCGAGATGACCGAGCACGAGCTCCTTCGGGTGCTCGACAAGCATGGCGTCAAGCGGCTCGACCCCGAGGGCACCAAGTTCGACCCCAACTTCCATCAGGCGATGTTCGAAGTGGAGCACGACGACCACGACGCGCATGGCAAGGTCGTGCAGGTAATGCAGCACGGCTATTCGATCGGCGACCGTGTCCTGCGCCCTGCGCTGGTCGGCGTCGCCAAGGCAAAGCCCGGAAAGGCTCCGGAAGCCGAGGCGGACGACACCGCGGCGGCCGACGGGCCGGCCCAGGAGGAGAATGCGGCTCCAGCCGAGCCGGCGTCGGGTTCCGAGCCGGAAGCCAAGCAGGACAACTGAGCCGGGCCCGGTTCTCGGGTGCCGATTCGCCTAGGCCGCGCGCGTCCCGTCGGCCGAGCGCTGGATCACCTCGGCGAGCATCATCGGCGTCAGCGGCTTGACCAGGCACGCGTCGAAACCGGCCGCGAGTGCCCTTGCGCGCGTTTCGTCCCGCGCGTCGGCGGTCACCGCGATCATCGGCACGCGACTGTCCGATCCGGCCTCGGCCCGCCGCACGGCCTCCGCGACGGCAAAGCCGTCCGCTCCGGGCAGTTGAAGATCGACGAGCAGCAAATCGGCCTCCGCCGCCCTGGCGATGGCGGTATCGCCGTCGGCGGCCTCGATCCATGAATGGCCGAGCCGGCCGATCATCGTCCGCATCAGCAGGGCCGTGATTTCGTCGTCCTCGGCAAAAAGGACGCTGAGCCGGCGGGCTGACGCAACCGCCTTGCGCGGGCCTGACTTCTCGCGCGGATCGGTTCCGAAACGACCGTCTCCGGAGGCCAGACCCGCCGCGATCCGCATGAGCGACGCGCGCCGGATCGGCCGGACGAGATAGGCGTCGAAGCCGAGGCCGCGCAGCGCTTCGGCATCGCGGCGTCTGCCGGGCGGCACGATAGCCGCGGCCGGAAGCCGTGACGCCGCGCCCTCGCGGATGACCTTCAGAGCGTTCCCTGGGTCTGCCACCGCTCTCGGGTCGAGGATGACGAAATCGTAAGGCTCGCCCGCAGCCGCGGCCGCGGCGGCCAGCGCGGCGGCGCTGACGTCGGTGGCGGCGAGGCGCGCGCCGGCGCCGGCAGTCTCAAGCTGCAGCAGCACCGTATCGGCCGCGAAACTTTCGCGCGCGACGAGGAGTCCGCGCTTGTGCGCGATGTCGCCATCGTCCGGGCGCTCCCCTTCCACGGCATTAATCGGCAGGGAGAAGCCGAACACGGTCCCCCCGCCCGGCCGGTCGGAGATCGTGATCGCGCCGCCCATCCGCGCGACGATGCGCTGGGCTATGGCAAGGCCCAGCCCGGCGCCGCCGCTTTCGCCGCCGCGCGCCTCCCCGGCCCGTTCGAACGCCGTGAAGACGCGCCCCTTGTCGGCGTCGGCGATGCCCGGCCCGGTGTCGGCGACGGAGACGGTGACGCCATCTTTGCTTGCTGCGGCGCGCACGAGTACCCCGCCGGAGGAAGTGTATTTGAGGGCATTGCCGATGAGGTTGATGAGGACCTGCCGGAGCCGCACGCCGTCGAGCACGATGAACGGCGGCAACGACGGATCGACGACGGAGGCGATGTCCAGTCCCTTCGCTTCGGCGCGGCTGAAGAAGAGCTCGGTCACGTCCTCGACGAGGCGCTCCAGCTCGACCGGCTCGGGCGCAAGGTCGAAACGGCCGGCCTCGATCTTGGCGAAGTCGAGCATGTCGTCGACGAGGCCGAGCATCAGTTCGCCCGAGATGCGTGCGGCGCGGACGAAGGTCTCCTGCTCGGCGTCGAGATCGGTTTCGAGCAGCGTGTCGGCGATGCCGAGAATGCCGGAAAGCGGCGTCCGCATCTCGTGGCTGACGGTCGCCAGGAAATCGGACTTCGCCGCGCTTGCGGCCTCGGCCTCGCGCTTCAGCCCGGCGATGCGGCTGTAATGCGCCGCGACGTCGTGCGAGCGCCAGTCCTCGTCGGCCGCGTGCTCATCGTCCTTGCCGATGACGGCGAAGATCTCGCGGTCGCGCGCCCGCCGCATCATCAGCGCGCCGATTGCGACGCCGGCGAAGACCGCAGCGGCGGCGATATAGGGCGCGCTCGCCGGGGCGATTGCCGCAAGGATCAGCGCCGCCCCCGCGGCAAGCCCGGCCGCGGCGGCGCCGACAAACCAGCCGCGCGGCCGGCTGACCGGCGGTTCGGCGGGCGGCGTCTCGTGGTTCCGTGAAGGTTCGTTCGGCATCGCGCGTGTCGAGAGCGGAAGGCTTCAGCCCCACCCTCGGCGAACATGCTTGCGATTTGCTTGACGCGATCGGCGGTCCTGGCCGCGCCGGCTAGGCGGCGAGCGCGGTCTGCGTGCCCGAGACGCGGAATGAGAGCGCCTCCGCGAGGTGGAGCTTGCCGATCGTCTCCGAGCCGTCGAGATCGGCGAGCGTCCGGGCGACCTTGAGGACGCGGTGATAGCCGCGGGCGGAAAGCCGCATCGACTCTGCCGCTTCGCGGAGGAGGGCCATCGATGCCTCGTCCGCTGCCGCCGTCTTCTCGATCAGCGCCGGTGTTGCCGCGGCGTTGGTGAGCGCACCCTTGCCGCCGAGCGCTGCAAACCGCGCCCGCTGCATGTCGCGGGCCGTGGCGACGCGCTCCGCCACCATGCTGCTTGTCTCCGCGGCGCGCGGCGCGAAGAGGTCGGCGGCGCTGACGGCGGGCACTTCGAGGCGGATGTCGATGCGGTCGAGGAACGGGCCGGAAAGCCGCGCCTGATAGTCGGCGGCGCAGCGCGCACCGCGGGCGCAGCTATGGCCGGGCGTTCCGGCCATTCCGCAGCGGCACGGGTTCATCGCCGCCACCAGCTGGAACCGCGCCGGATAGGTGACGTGGTTGTTGGCGCGGGCGATCGAGACCTCGCCGGTCTCGAGCGGCTGGCGCAGCGAATCGATCACCGGCGGCGCGAACTCCGGCAACTCGTCGAGGAAGAGGACCCCGTGATGGGCGAGCGAGGCTTCGCCCGGGCGGATTCTGAGGCCACCGCCGACCATCGCCGCCATCGACGCCGAATGGTGCGGCGAGCGGAACGGCCGCCGGTTGGAGAGCTTCGCCTCGGTCAGTTCGCCGGCGATCGAGGCAATCATCGAGACTTCAAGCAGCTCCGGCATCAGGTAGCAAATGCACCAAGGCGCGTTTCGCACTGATGCCCGAGGAGCGCTCGGGTGATTGTTGAAGCGTTGCTGACGGTCCTGTCCCTAATCGGCCAGCCCAGCCAAGAACGGCAGCGTTTGGAGCTCCATTGCTTGGTCGTTCTTGCCGAACCCAGCGATGCCGAAGGGCAGCTTGAGCCTTGCTACGAACGTCTCGTGAGTGATGTGGACGTTGTCATCGCCCGCAATTCGGTAGCTGACGCCAACCAAGACATTAACGAGCACGATCTGCGAGCCGTCTTTGTTTGTTCGGATCGACTCCTTGAAATCGCTGTGCACGATTCCGCGATGCTCCCGAATAGGCATCGTATCGTTGGGGAATACGAGCCGTCCAAGCTCTCTCGGTTTCTGGCGCAGCGACTTAACGAACTCGTCTCTAAACGTGCCAAACGGCGGATCGCTCTTCTCGAAGTGGTAAGCATAGGTCAACTCAGCGCTAAACGCTGGTGTGTCGCCGAGGTTCTTGGCCGTAGCGAGGGTTGTGATCCGAGAACTAGCGCTAGCGTCATCCAGCAGCAGTGTGGACGGCACCAAGAAGCAGCTCTCAATGGCCATCCAAGCGCGACGAGATTCGCGTGCTATCTCCCGGCTTATCCGGTTTGCATCGCGGGCGGTCTTGACTTGGTGTCCTGCTTGGCGGGCTGCCGCTCGCGCGTAGATGGCGGCGGCAGTGGCCGCCAACAAAGTGAACGCCAACAGGAACGTCTGAAAACCGAGCCAGAACACCTGGCGTTCAGCGGCGCTCGCCATTCGCAGTTGGGCGCAGAGATCGGCGGCCTGTGGACCATCGGGGCGATCGCAGTCGGGCTCATAGTAATCGGCTTCAACATTGCGCTCTGGGCGAGCAACCGACCCCACCGACTGCTGGGCGGCCTGTTGGGTCTCGGAGGCACGGCCTTGTTCTTGCTTCTCGTTGGAGTCGTGAGCCAAAGTTAGAAAGAGGGCCATCGCGAGCACCGCGAAGGCGAGAATGGCTAGTCCAAACGGACGTTCTGAGCGCCAATGGCTTCGAGACACAGCAACAAGAATCCAGCCGTAAACCCACCCCGGCTGATCTTATTGTTCAGGTTGCGCTCTGTCTCCTGCACACCCTTATCGGCCAACAACTCAGCTAGCCGCCGATAGGTCACGCCTCGGCGCTTCAGCTCGCCCTTGAGCAGATTCTTGGCCTTGACGGCCCACTCGTCCTGAGCCTCGACCTTGGGCATCGGGCCTCCGAAAATGTCATCGCTTTCGATGATATACACCCTTGACTGCGGTTATGTCTATCGCTACATCCAGTGTGTAACATCACTGGAAACGATGACAAATGGCCCAACACTTCCTTCTCTCAGCCAAAGCTCGGACGCTCTCTCTGCGTTCGATCTTCGCTGCGGGCGAGGATCGGGCCTATGAGACGTTCTGCAAGCTCCGCTGGCCCGATACCGATGGCGAGCCGGTCTGCCCCAAATGCGGATGCACCGACGCCTACCGGATCACCACGCGCCGCCGCTTCAAGTGTGTCGGCTGTACGCACCAGTACAGCGTCACCAGCGGCACGATGTTCCATAGCCGCAAGTTGAGCTTCACCGACATTCTGGCCGCGATCTGCATCGTGGCGAATGCCGTCAAAGGCATGTCCGCGCTCCAACTGTCTCGCGACTTGGACGTTCAGGCGAAGACCGCCTTCGTGCTGGCGCACAAGCTGCGCGAGGCAATGGCGGCTGAGACTGCCGACACGTCCCTGACCGGCGACGTTGAGATTGATGGCGGGTACTTCGGCGGTCACGTCCGCCCGGCCAATCGCAAGGAAGACCGGAAGGACCGCCGCCGCTCGGAGAACCGTGACCTGGATCGCCGCGTCGTGGTTGGCATCCGTGCCCGCGAGGGCCGCACGCGGACGTTTGTTGTGACCTCCGAGGCGCGTGGCGTCGATCTGGCCCGGCGCTGGGTGTCGCCGTCCTCGGAGGTTTACGCCGACGAGGCGAGCCACTGGGATCGGCTTGCGGCCTTCTTTGAGACGCGCCGGATCAACCACAGCGAAGCCTACTCGGTGGACGGCGCGAACACGAACGCGGTCGAAAGCTATTTCAGCCGCCTCCGTCGCATGGTGGACGGCCAGCATCACCACGTCTCAGCGCGCCACCTTCATGCCTACGCGGCCCATGCCGCGTGGATGGAGGACCACCGTCGCCGCGACAACGGCGCGAACACCTACGGCGCCCTGGCGCTCGCATTGGCGCAGCGGCCGTCACCGACTTGGAAAGGCTACTGGCAGAGGTATCGCAATGTCTGACGACAACTACACGCTCACCGTCCAAGGGCTGCTTCGGAAGCGCGCCTATCTCTCAGGCGACATCGAGGCAGCCCATGAACGCCTCAACCAGATGATCAAGGAACTTGAGCACCTGGACGCCACGATCCGGCTGTTCGATCCGAACTATGAGGCTGACATGATCCGCCCCAAAGCATTCCGCCCGCCAGAGGATTGGGCCCACCGAGGCGAGATGACGACGCGCGTTCTCAGCGTGCTTCGGCAGGCGTCAGAGCCGCTCACAAGCCGCGATATCGCGATTCAGATGATGAAGGAGCGCGCGCTCAACACCGACGACTTGCAGCTTGTGAGGCTGATGACGAAGCGCGTTGGCGTGGCTCTGCGGGGCCAGCGCACGAAAAGCGTTGTCCAATCGGCGCAGGGGCCGGGGCAATATATGGTGTGGCGCCTGACGACCCACCCCTAGGTGTGCCCAAGGGTTTGCAATTGCCCGATTCTGTTGTTCTAATGTTCTCATCCTTCTCGATTCCCGAAAAGGATGGGGCCAGCCACATGTGCGTGTGACCGGCCCCGGATCATTAGCCGCCAAGGGAGGCGGAATTGCTAGCGAACAGAATCTGCAACTGTTCGCCTTAGCAGTCAAGCCTCCCATGGCAAACGCCATGGAGGTAAAGCATGGCTTACTACTGCTACGAGTTCAGCGAGTATCGCAACGGTTTCGGTTGGATCGTGGTCCATCGCGGGATCACAACCGACCCCAACCGACGCCGGACGGAACACCAGGTG
>CAZSXA010000011.1:0-25609 GCA_964611195.1 uncultured Bauldia sp. | reverse complement strand
GGGCGGCTGGGCCTGGGGTTGCGGCTGCGGACCGGCCGACTGGAAGCGGAGATAGCGTGTGGAGGCCCAGCCGCTGCTGCCGGCATAGGAAAGTTGGCACCAGGTCTGCGCGCTGTTGCAGCCAAAGACGCCTACCGTGGCGCCGGCGGGAAGGACCCGGACAACCGGGTAGCCGGTGCTCGGCCCGGTGCGCATGTTGAGATCGACGGCGACTTGCGCCTGGGAGGACGGCTGGGCTTCTGCCGTCGTGGCCGCCATCAGAAGTCCAACCGCCGCGGCGGCGAGCGTCGCCAGGCGGGAGGATGGGCGTGAAAGAATCATGTCGGACTCCTTGCAGGGTGCCCACCCTCGAACCTTCAACAACGCCGCGACTGCAGGTTTGGTTCCATGACCGACTCGGTTTTCCGACTTAGCGCCATCGGCGAAGCTAATGCCGATCATAGAGTGCACGCGAAGGCCAAGAGCCGTAAGCATTCGGTCAGATTATCCGCGGCGGGAGGCTATTCCGCTCACGGCGCGGAGCCTTTTTCGTGCGCCGGAGCTTCCGCCGTTCGAAGAGGGGCACGGACCTCCCGGATTCCCATCCGGGCCGAGCACCTCCGCGAACGAATTGGCCCTCCCTGCCACGTCGTCGCTTCGACGCGCACCCACTGAGCAGCGCGGGCATGGCTTCCATGTCCGCGCTTTTTTTCACCGACGGCGATCGTCGGAAAGCATTCAGGCTCTTGCGATTTGCGATCCCCGCCCGGGACGGATCGCGGAGGCTACGTCCGAGAACGCACTTGCGGCCGCGGCGGAGAGCCTTCCTGAGAGTCTTGTGGTGGTGGTCGCCGGCGACGGGGACGTGCTGGTGACGCTGCTCAAGGCGCTGGGGCTGGTCGAGCCGCGCTAGGCGGCGGTGGCGGAACGGCGAGTCGTTTGAATCGGTTGCCGGGCGTTCTTCGCCCGCCGCCTCAGCCGAGCAGCTGGCATTCGCCGACGAGGCCGGCGCCTTCGCCGTTCACGCCGAAACCGATCGACGTCATATGGCAGGTGAACGTGCCCGGCTTGCCGCCGATCCGGTAGAGATTGAACGCTGCCGAGCGATGGCCTGCCGACGGATTGGACGCCGACGGCACGCCGACGACCGGTACGTCGCCATGCCTGCCTTCGACGAAGACCAGCGACGAGAAGTGCAGGTGGCCGTGCAGCACGAGCTCGGCGCCTTCCTCGCGGATCACCGTCAGGAACTCCTTCGCCTCGACGAGACGCTGGGTGCGGATTTCAGATTCCGGTGCCGGCGGATGATGGATCAGCACGACGCGAAACATGCCATGGCGGTGCTGGCGGCGAAGATCGAGGCGAAGCATTTCGAGCTGGCGCTCGCTGAGATGGCCAGTGGCCATGAACGGCGCCGTGGCGCGGGCGCTGTTGACGCCGATGATGGCAAGCGGGCCGCGATGGCGGACGAAGGGGAAGACCACGGCCTCCGGACCCTCGTCGCCGATCATGAAATCTCGCCAGGCCTTCCGCGTGTGGGCGAGGGCCCCAGGCACATACGCGTCGTGATTGCCGGGAATCACGGTCACGCGTCGGGGATCGCCAAGCCGGTCGAGCCAGTGGCGGGCGGCCTCGATCTCGTCGGGGAGGGCAAGGTTCACCAGATCGCCGGTGACGGCGATGTGGTCCGGCTCGGTGGCGAGAACCTCCTTCACCAATGCTTCGGTGACCTCGGGGCGATGCGCCATCGACCGATTGCTCTGCCAGTTGAGATAACCGATCAGCCGCTTCGACAGCAGCTGGCTGAGCTGCGGGCGCGGAAGGGGCCCCAGATGCGGGTCCGAAAGATGAGCGAGGGTGTACATCCGCTGGCGAGGCCGGCCGGGACGGCCGGCTTCAGTTGAGCCTTTCGCGATCGTGAGGGGCACCGTAGTCGAGTTCGGGGCCGAGCGGCACGATGAGGCGCGGATTAATGACGTCGTGGCTGCCGTAATAGTGCTGCTTGATGTGGTGCATGTTCACCGTCTCGCTCACCTTCGGGGTTTGATAGAGGTCCCGCAGGTAGTTGGAAAGGTTCGGATAGTCGGCAATCCGGCGCTGGTTGCATTTGAAATGCACATAGTAGACCGGGTCAAACCGGACGAGCGTGGTGAATAGTCGCCAGTCGGCCTCCGTGGGTCGCGGCGAGCCGACGAGATAGCGGTGCTGAGCGAGCCGCTCCTCGACGTCGTCGAGCGTCTCGAACAGCGACCTGAAGGCATCGTTGTAGGCTTCCTGGGTACCGGCGAAGCCGCAGCGATAGACCCCGTTGTTCACGAAGCGATAGATGCGGGCGTTGATTTCGTCGATCTCGGTCCGCAATGCCTCGGGGTAGGCGTCGATCCGGACGTCGGTGAATGAGTCGAAGGCGGTGTCGAGCATGCGGATGATTTCAGCCGATTCGTTCGACACGATCGTGTCGGTTTCCCGGTCCCACAGAACCGGGACCGTGACGCGTCCCGTGTAGTCCGCCTTTGCCTTCGCGTAGACCTGGTGCAGGAACTCCGCGCCGTTGACACTGTCCGGGATTGCCCCGTCGCGTTCGGAGAAGAACCAGCCATTCTCGCCGAGATGATAGTCGACCACCGACAGCGAGATGACGTCTTCGAGGTTCTTCAGGGCGCGGAAGATCAGCGTCCGATGCGCCCAGGGGCAGGCATAGGAGACGTAGAGGTGATAGCGCCCGGGTTCGGCCCTGAAGCCGCCGTCGCCGGTTGGTCCTGCTTCCCCGTCGGGCGTCACCCAGTTGCGGAAGCTCGTCCGGTTCCGCTGGAAATGGCCGGACTTGTCACCCTTGAAGTAGTCGTCGTCGGTGGTCCAGACCCCGTCAACGAGAAGACCCATGATCTGCTCCCTGGTGGCTTGAAAGGCGGTGATGGCACCGTCGGCCCGTGCGGCCGACATAAGGGGATACGCGAGCCGCGCAACCCCGGATGCCCTCGACCGGCCGTGGAGCGCGTGCTAACGGGCGCCGCCACCGGAGGAAAACGCCCGTCGATGAACGGCCCCGCCTTTACGATCCGCCCCGAGCGAACCGGCGATACCGCCGCCATCGACGCGCTCAACGACAAGGCGTTCGGCCCGGGCCGCTACGCGCGATCGGCCTACCGGTTGCGCGAGGGCAGGGCGCACGAGCCGTCGCTGGCCTTTGTCGGCGAGGCCGACGGTGTGGCGATCGGCTCGGTGCGGATGACGCGGATGCGGATCGGCGAGAAGGCGGCACTGCTCCTCGGACCGCTGGTGGTCGATCCGGGATGGAAGGACAGGGGCTGCGGCAAGGCGCTGGTACGGACCGCTGTCGCCGCGGCGGCCGACGCCGGGCATGCGTTGGTCATCCTTGTGGGTGACGAATCCTATTACGGCCCGCTGGGGTTCAAGGCGATCGAGCCGCTCGGTGCGGTGAAGCTTCCCGGTCCGGCCGATCCGGCGCGGATTCTCGTGGCCGAGCTCGACGCCGGCGCGGCGGAAGGCCTTTCCGGCCTGGCGCTCCCGGCGGCGGATTAGCGGCCCTCGCGGAACCAGGTGGCGGCCAGAAGGCCGGCCAACAGCGCGAGGCCTAGGAATCCGGCAAGCAACGGATAGCGGTCAATGCCGGTGAGGATCGAGGCCTCCGTCATGCGGATGCCGAGCCAGTTGCCGCCGCCATAATTGCTGCCCCCGCTCACCGCCTCGACGCGCGGCAGCCCGTCATCCGCGCCAGCCCTCGCGATGTGGCCGTTGGAGGCCTCGACCAGTGGGCCGAGGACCTCCTCCGTGGAAATCGGGTCGACATATTCGCGCGGGTTGGGCGGCCCGACATGGACGACCGCGACATGGCCGTCCTGCGCCAGCCGCCACAGCCCGAGTTCGCCGGCATCGATCGTCGTCCGCCACAGCCCGTCCTCGACCCGGTCGAGGTCCACCTGCTGCTCCTCGCCGAGCGGAGAGCGAAGGATCACGGGGCCGATCTCGGCGCCCATCGTCTGGCGCTCGATGGTGATCAGCCCGGCCTCGGCCTCGGCGCGGAGCGCTTCCTCCTCGAGGTCGGGCTCCTTCATCAACCAGTGCGCGACGCGGCGCAGAAGATCGACATGCGGGCCGCCGCCCTCATAGTCGCGTGCCCACAGCCAGGCGTGATCGGATAGAAGCATCGCGACCCGGCCTTCGCCTTCGTGGCCGAGCACCAGGAGCGGCCTTTCGTCCGGGCCTTCCATGATGACGTCGCCGACCGGATCGACCGCTTCGGCAATGCGGAACCAGCGGCTCCAGGCCGGGGGGTCCTCCGTGGCGCCGGCGAGGTCGCGCGTTACCGGATGGCGGGTGCCGAGTTCGTTGACCGTCGCGTAATAGGGCGTCTCCAGCATCTCGCCGGTCGGCGTCACCGGCAGGACGCTCGCGAGATTGGTGGCGTAGATCGAGGTCGGGCCGGCGTCGTCGGGTCCGGCGGCGACGAGCAGCGCGCCGCCATTCTCGACGTAGCGGACCATGTTGTCGAAATAGACCCAGGGCAGGGCGCCCTGCTCCTGATAGCGATCGAAGATCAGGAGGTCGAAATCGTCGAGCGACTCGGAGAAGAGCTCGCGGGTCGGGAAGGCGATCAGCGCCAGTTCCTCGCGCGGCGTGATGTCGATCTTGTCCGGCGGACGCAGGATCGTGAAATGGATGAGATCGACTGACGTGTCCGACTTCAGGAGGTTCCGCCAGACGCGCTCGCCGGCATGGGGTTCGCCGGAGACGAGGAGGACGCGAAGGTTCTCGCGGATGCCGTCGAGTTCGACAACGGCGGAGTTGTTGACGTCGGTGAGTTCGTTCTCGAGCCCTCCGGCGACGAATTCGTAGACGACCCTGCCGCCATGCGGGACGACGATGTTGTAGGTCTCCTCGGCGCCGACGGTCGCCGTGTCGAAGCCAAGCAGCTCGCCATCCTCGTAGATCTCGACCGCGATCGGCTGGCCGGTCTCTCCGCCGACATCGACGACGCGATAGGTGATCGTCTGCGGCTCGTCGACGATGCCGAAGCGCGGCGCCGCCTCGATCTCGATGCGACGATCGACCTCGTCGTCGCGGCCGGTGACGAGGGCGTGGACGGGCGCGCCGCCGAGGGCCTCGACCGTCTCCGGCGCGTCGTGGACCTGGCCATCCGTCACCATGATGACGCCGCCGACCTGGCCCGGGGCGACGTCGGAAAGCGCGTTGTTGGCGGCTGCGAAGAGTTCGGTGCCGTCGGCAGCCGCGCCCTGTTCGGCCTCGACGAGGCGGACCTCGACGCCGTCGATCGTGGCGATCTCGGCCTCAAGATGCGCGGCGGCACGGTCCGCTTCGGCGGTTCTGTCCTCCATCGCCTGGCTCGCGCTGCGATCGACGACAAGGGCGACGGTCGTCGGCAGCGGATCGCGTTCCTCCGAGACGGCGACCGGATTGGCGAGCGCGATGGTGAGCGCGACAAGCGCCAGGGCACGCAGCCACGCGGCCGGGAGCCCGCGCGCGATCGCCAGCCCGACGAGCACCACTGCGGCAATCGCAAGGACCGCGATCAGGGCTACTGGCACCACCGGCGTGAAGTCGAGCGACCAGGTCATACGCGCCCCATCGCTACTGCCCCAGCCGGTCGAGGAGGTCCGGCACGTGGACCTGGTCGGTCTTGTAGTTTCCGGTCAGCGCATACATCACGACGTTGACGCCGGCGCGGAAAGCAAGCTCGCGCTGCCGCGGGTCGGTGGCCGAGACGGGAAACAGGAACGCTCCGCTGTCGCTGATTGCCCAGGCCCCGGCGAGATCGTTGCTGGTGACCATGATCGGGCTGACGTCGTCGGTGGGGCGGGCCGGGCGGCCGATATCGTTTTCGGTCGGCTCGGGAAGCACCTCCACCCAGAACTCGCCGCCGGCATAGCGGCCCGGGAAGCTCGGCAGGATGTAGTAGCTCTGGGTGAGGACATGGTCCGCCGGCACCGGTTCGAGCGGCGGGATGTCGAGCCCCGACAGCATCGCCTGCAATCTCTCACCCGCGGCGGTGTTCGACTGGAGGAGGGCCGTGGCGTCGCGCTCGAGCTGGTCGGCGGTGTCGAAGAGGACGATGCCGCCGGCGCGCATATAGGCATCGAGACGCGCCATCGCCTCGTCGTCGGGCATCGGCGATTGCGGCGCGACGCGCCAATAGAGCAGCGGGAAGAAGGCGAGTTCGTCGTCGGCGATGTCGACGCCGATGGGCTCGGCCGGCTCGAAGGCGGTGCGCTGACGAAGGATCCAGGAAAGACCGTTGAGGCCGGCGCGGGCGATCTCGTCCGATGTTTCGTCGCCGGTGACGACATAGGCGAGGGTGGTGTTGTTGGCCGCGTTCTGCGCAAAGCGGTCGGACTCGCTGAGTTCGTCCTGCGCCGATGCCGGGTCGCCGAGTATCGGCAGAACAAGAATCAGTGCTGAGATGGCGGCGGTTGCCTCGGCGCGGCGCGTGGCGTTGCCTCCGACGATCCAGATGACCGCCGCCGTGTCGAGGAGGAACAGCACCAGCGCCGCTGCGAACAGCCAGGGGGCGATCTCGACGCGTTCCTCGCCGGCGAGCGGCGCAAGCGTGGCATCTCCGGCAATGCCGTCGATCGGCTGCAGAACGACGTCTTCCGGGATCAGATTGAAGGCCCGGAAGCCGTTCTCGTCGCCATAAAGCCCCGGCGGGCTGGTCGGGCCCGGCATCGCCGTGGCGTCGCCCGGCAGCGGCTCGACCGCGTCGCCCGGCTCGACCAGGCGGCCGGCGCCGTCAAGCACCTGATAGGGCGCCAGGGCGTTCGTTGTGTTCCGCGCTTCGGCCGGGGCGTTGGCGAGTTGCGTGATGCGTTGCAGCATTTCCACGAACACGCCCGACAGCGGAAGGTTCGACCATTCCGGGTCGGCTGTGACGTGAAAGAGGATGATGCGCCCTTCGCCCTGATCCGCGGCGGTGACGAGAGGCGTGCCGTCGGCGAGCACCGCCCAGCTGCGGTCGACGAGCGAAGCGCTCGGCTCGGCAAGGACCTGCGTATCGATGGTGACGTCGCCCGGAACGGCGAGCCCCGCAAACGGGCCGTCCTCCGGAAACGGCCCCAGAGGTTGCGGTTCCTCCCAGGAAAGGGTGCCGCCGATGACGCGGCCGCCGCTCCGAAGCGGCACCGGGATCAGCCCGGGCTCGCCGGACGCAAGCCGGGGGCCGGCGAAGCGGACCAGCGTGCCGCCATTCTCGATCCAGCCCGCGAGCGTTGCCTCGCTGTCGGCCGGCAGCGTTCCGATGTCGGCGAGGACGATGACCGAGGTGCCGCTCGCGACGAGGTCATCGATGGCGGCAACGACATCGCTGCCCGTCGCCACCGGATCGGCGAAAGGCGTGATGGCGCGCGTGAGATAGTACTCCGGGGAGAGCAGCGGCTGATCGCCCGGATCGCCGCCGATGACACCGACGCTGCGGCGGCGATAGCGCTCGTCGAGCAGTTGCACGGCGCCGGCGGTGCGCTCGCCGGCGATTTCGAGACGCACGATGTCGTTGCGGATCTCCTGCGGCAGTTCGAAGCGGGCGGTCGCGGCGAGGTCGTTCTCCGCAAACGCGAACGCCGCCTCGGCGACGATGCGTCCGCGAAGATCGCGGGCGAGCACCGTGCCGTCGTCGAGCCCGCCGTCCGCGGAGCGAACCAGCGTTGCCGTCAGTGCGTCCGACGCGTTTTCGGGCGGCTCCAGAGCGCGCACGGCGGCATCCTCGGCGCGATAGAGCGTGACGGGCCCGTCGATCTCGGCGGCGATCAGGTCGCGCAGCTCGGCGGTTGCGGGGTGGGCGAGGCCGTCCGACACCCAAGCGACCGCGCCGAACGCCGTGTCGGCGAGCGTCGCCTCGAACTGGGGCAGGAGCGCCTCGTGTTGCGGCGGGTAGGGGCGCGGATCGAGCGAACGGATGCGATCGACGGCGGCATCGGCGCGGCCCGGCGCCATCACCTGGCCGGCGCCTTCGGCGGTCGCGACGAGTGCGACGGGACGATCGGCCGTTTCGGCGCTCTGGGCCAGTGCCAGTGCCGTGTCGCGATGAGCGTCCCAGTCGCGCGCCGCCGGCCAGGAATTGTCGATGACGATCAGCAGCGGGCCGTCGCCCGGTGCATCGTCGCCAGCCGGCGCGATCGACGGTCCGGCGAGAGCGACGATGATCAGCGCGGCGATGGCGAGCCGGAGAAGCAAGAGCCACCAGGGCGTGTTCGCCGGGGTCTCCTCGCGGTGCTCGATCTCGGCAAGAATTCGTGCAGGCGGGAAAACCTCCGCGCGCGGGCGCGCCGGCGTCAGCCGGAGGAGCCACCAGATCGCCGGCAGCGCGGCGAGCGCAAACAGGACGGCCGGGGTTGCGAAGGTCATGCGGCGCGGACCGGCTGCCGTTCAATGCCGCCGCGATCGGCAAGGCGGCCGGCGAGCTGCATCAGCAGTTCGGTCGGCGGGCGGTCGGTGTGGTGGATCAGCCAGGTCCAGGCGAGACGGCGGCACCGCTCGACGAGGACGTCGCGCCGCTCGCCGAGGCGGAGGCGGTATTCGAGCGCGATCGACTCGGCGCGGCCGATCAGCCGGCGATAGCCCGACTCCGGATCGGTGAACTCGGTGCGTCCGGTATAGGGGAAGCTCTCCTCGATCGGATCGACGACCTGGATGAGGTGCGCGCGCGCACCGGCGGCGGCAACGGCGTCGAGCCGCTTCTCGATCTCGTCGATCGGGTCGAGGAAATCGCCGATGACGATCAGCTCGGAGAAGCGGCCGAGCTGGCGGGCGTCCGGCCATTCCTCGCCAGCCCCGAGCAGGGCTCCCGCAATCTTCTCCGCGGCGTTTCGCGACAGCACCGGCGGTCCATCGCCGAGGAGTCCGACGCGCTCGCCGCCACGGGCGAGCAACTCGGCAAGAGCCAGTGTCAGCACGACCGTCCGGGCCTGCTTATCGATCGGCGCAAGTCGCGAGCGGAAGCGCATCGAGGCGGACAGGTCCGGCGCCAGCCACACCGTGTGCGCTGCCTCCCATTCGCGTTCGCGGACGTAGAGATGCTCGTCGCGTGCCGAGCGGCGCCAGTCGATCGTTGCTGCCGGCTCGCCCGAAGCGAATGGCCGAAACTGCCAGAAGGCCTCGCCCGGTCCTGCCCGGCGGCGGCTGTGCCAGCCGGAAAGGATGGTCGACGCGATGCGGCGCGCCTCGACCAGCAGCGCGGGCATCGCCTCCGCGAGCCCGCGCGCCTCGGCGAGTGTCGCCTTGTCGGTTCCGCCGTCGGGTGTCGCCATTCCGATCAGCCGAGCTTGGCCGCGAGCCCGTCGATCACGTCGCGGATCGTCATGCCCTCGGCGCGCGCGGCGAAAGTGAGCGCCATGCGATGCTGCAGCACAGGGATCGCGAGCGCCTGCACGTCGTCGACCGAAGGCGCGTAGCGGCCGTCGATCAGGGCGCGGGCGCGCGTGGCGAGCATCAGCGCCTGGCTGGCGCGCGGGCCCGGCCCCCAGGCGATGACGCCGTCGAGATTGGTGTCCTTGGCGTGCTCAGGCCGCGCGGCGCGGACGATGTCGAGGATCGCGTCGACGACCGACTCGCCGATCGGCATGCGGCGGACGAGCTGCTGGAGGCCCTTCACCTCGTCGGCCGAGGTGACCGGCTCTGCCTTCGCCTCCGTCGCGCCGGTCGTTTCGAGGAGCACCTGGCGCTCCGACTCGCGGTCGGGATAGTTGACGTCGATTTGCAGGAGGAAGCGGTCGAGCTGGGCCTCGGGCAGCGGATAGGTGCCCTCCTGCTCGAGCGGGTTCTGCGTCGCCAGCACATGGAATGGCGAAGGGAGGTCGTAGCGCTTGCCGGCGACGGTGACATGATACTCCTGCATCGCCTGCAGCAGTGCCGACTGGGTACGCGGGCTGGCGCGGTTGATCTCGTCGGCCATCAGCAGGCGCGTGAAGACCGGCCCGGCGATGAAACGGAACGAGCGGCTGCCGTCGCCCGACTGATCGAGCACCTCCGAGCCGAGTATGTCGGACGGCATCAGATCCGGCGTGAACTGGATGCGCTGCGTGTCGAGGCCGAGGACGGTGCCGAGGGTCTCGACCAGTTTCGTCTTGGCGAGGCCGGGAACACCGATGAGAAGCCCGTGACCGCCGGAAAGGATCGTCACCAGCGTCTGCTCGACGACGTCGGCCTGCCCGTAGATCACGCGGGCGATTTCGGCGCGGACGGCGCCGACGCGCTCGACCGCGGCGTCGATCTCGGCGCCGGCCCGGCTCACCTCGCCGCTTTCCATCCTTCCCTCCACTGCTCCCATGATGTCCTCTCTACTCAGGCGTTTGCCACCTGCTTGTCGGGCAACCATGCCACGGCCCAGGCGGTTCCGTCAGCCGGTCGCGAACCAGCTCATTGTCTGTGGCACATACGATGACCGGAGGCAGGTCAGCCACGTGGAGTCGCAGGATTGTGATAGGCCTGGAGCACCGGGGCGGGCCGAGGCCGTGCCCAGAGCGGACGCCGCCTCTTCACATTCGGCGTGTTCCGTCCATTTACGATTAGAGGCTAATGACGGCGAAACGATGCAGATGAACGAACGAACCGGTCCCGCCTGATGGTCAGACTCCTGGCGCTGAACGCGCTCTTCTTCCTAGTCCCCTTTGCCGCCTATGCGGGCTATCTCTATTTCACGCGCCGCAATTTCGGCAACGCGGAGGACTGGACGACCCGGGCGATCACGATCATGTCGTCGATCGGCGCAGTGGCCGTCGTGATCGGCCTTGTCGTGCTCGTCTCGTTCGAGGGCGCCGATACCGAGGCGCCCTATATTCCGGCCGAGATCGGGGAGGACGGCCAGATCATCCCCGGCCGTTTCGGCGACGACTAGCGTCATGAGATGAGCGAACCCCCATCGCTCAGCGGCGCCGGCTGGCTTAGCGACTCACGCGTTCGCCGCGTCTTCGCGGTGCTCAATCAGGATGGCGAGGAAGGACGTGCTGTCGGCGGCGCGGTTCGCGACGGCCTGATGGACCAAGCCGTCACCGACGTCGATTTTGCCACCACCGCGCTGCCGGACAAGGTGATGGCGCGCGCTGCCGAGGCCGGCATCAAGGCGATTCCGACCGGCATCGAGCACGGCACCGTGACGCTTGCGCTCGGGGGGCGCGGCTACGAGGTCACAACGCTGCGGGAGGACGTCGAAACCGACGGACGTCACGCCGTGGTGCGGTTCGGCCGTGACTGGGAAGCCGATGCCAGGCGGCGCGATTTCACCATCAACGCGCTGTCGGCCGAGGCGGACGGCACTGTCCACGACCCCGTCGGCGGCTATGCCGACATCATGGCCGGGCGGGTCCGATTTATCGGCGACGCCGACACGAGGATTGCCGAGGACCGGTTGCGGCTTCTTCGCTTCTTCCGCTTCCACGCCGAGCGCGGGCGGGGCGAGATCGATCGGGACGGCTTCGCCGCCGCCGTCCGGGCGCGGAATGGTATCCGCGACCTCGCCGCCGAGCGCATCAACGCCGAGTTCCGGCGGCTCCTGCTGGCGCGACGGGCAGCGGAGACAGTCCGGATCGTGCAGGATGCCGGCATCCTCTCCGTCATCCTCGGCGGTATCGGTTATCCGAGGCGGCTCGAACGGGTCGCTGCATTCGAGTCAGCGGCCGGATTGGCGGGTGCCTACCCGCGCCGTCTCGCCGCTCTTGCCGCGGCGATCTCGGAGGATGCAGAGCGGGTTGCGGCCCGCCTTCGGTTGTCCAACGCCGACAGCGATCGCATGAGGGCGGCTGTCGAAAGCGGCGCGCGGTGGCGCGTGCCACCAGTGGAAAAGGCGGCAAAGGCTGCAATCTACGAACTGGGGCGGCCGTCCTTCGACGACGCGCTCGCTCTAGCCGCAGCCAATCGACCCGGCACGGCCGAGGAGTGGGCGGCGCCGGCGCGCCGTCTCGGCGACTGGCGGGTGCCGAAATTTCCCATATCCGGCAAGGACCTGCTGGCCAACGGGGTCTTGCGTGGCCCCATGCTGGGTGCCATCCTCAAGCAACTCGAATCGTGGTGGATCGATCAGGATTTCGCGCCCGATCGCGAGGCGTTGCTGGCCCGGCTCCAGCAGGTCCAGGCGAGCCAGCAATAGCCATGAGGGCGACGCGCCTCGGGCGGGGCGGTCTCGGATCGGTGTCCTGGAGGATAGGATGCGACTGACTGCAGCGGGCTACTACGCCGATTATGTTCTGTTTCCGACCGTTGCCGCCGGGTTGGCCACGGCAGCTTTCGCCGCTGAGCCTGCCAGCGAATGGCCGATGACGACGCTTGCCCTTGTCACCGGCGCTGCGACCTGGACCTTCACCGAATACAATCTCCACCGCTGGGTGTTTCACCACGTGCCGTATGTGCGCGAGATGCACGAGGCGCATCATGACGACCAGCAGGCGCTGATCGGCAGCCCGTCATGGGTGCCGTTGGCGATCCTGGTGTTCCTGGTGCTGCTGCCGCTGACCTTTCTGATCGGCTTTGCCGATGCCGCCGCGTTCTCGGCCGGCCTTGCATTCGGCTACACGGTCTACATCATCTTCCACCACGGCGTGCACCATTGGCGGCTTTCGCCCGGAAGCTATCTCTACCGGCTGAAGCACCGCCACGCGCTCCATCATCATTTCGACGACGCGGGTAATTTCGGAGTCACGACAGGGTTCTGGGACCGGATCTTCGGAACCGACATCAAGGTCGGCCGCGAGCGTCGCTAGGCGCCAATCGCTGTTCGGCGACGGCAGCAGGCTTCACGGCCACTTCACCACCGGCGGCATCGAGGACAGGATCGAATCGACATTGCCGCCCGTCTTCAGGCCGAAGATCGTGCCGCGGTCGTAGATCAGGTTGAACTCGACATAGCGGCCGCGACGGACCAGTTGCTCCTCGCGGTCGGCGTCGGTCCAGGGCGTTTCGAGGTTCCTGCGGACGAGTTTCGGATAGACGGCAAGAAACGCCTCGCCCACCGCCTTGGTGAATGCGAAATCCGCTTCCCAATCGCCGCTGTTGTGGTTGTCGTAGAAGATGCCGCCAATGCCGCGTGGCTCGTTGCGGTGCTTGAGGAAGAAGTAATCGTCGCACCACTTCTTGTAGCGCGGGTAGTCGGCGACCGGATGCGCTTCGCAGGCCGCGCGCATGGCGTCGTGGAACGCCACCGAATCGGGGTCGTCCTGCGCCCGGCGGAGGTCGAGGACGGGCGTCAGGTCGGCGCCGCCGCCGAACCATTGTTTCGTCGTCACCACCATGCGGGTGTTCATGTGGACGGCGGGGACGTTCGGGTTCACCGGATGCGCGATCAGCGAGATACCCGAGGCCCAGAAGCTCGGATCCTGCTCCGAGCCCGGGATCTGCCCGCGGAACTCGGGCGAAAACTCACCGAACACCTGCGACACATGGCAGCCCATCTTCTCGAAGACGCGGCCGTGGATCATCGCCATCTCGCCGCCGCCTCCGGGTGCGCCGGTGTGATCGGTCCGTTGCCAGGGCGTAATGTCGAAGCGCCCGGGCGCAGCGTCGCTGTCTGCCAATTCGCGCTCGATCTCTTCGATCTCCGTGACGATCCGATCGCGCAGCTCCGCGAACCAGGCCGTGGCGCGCTCCTTCAGTTCAGCGAGATCGGGTGGCAGGGAGATGGTTCCGGCAGCTTCGGACATCGGTTTTCCGTCAGTCGGTTCGGTTGTGGGGCGGACCGGGTGCACCTTCACAATAGCTCACGAATTCAGTCCGTTCGTTGCGGCATTCTGGACAAGAGGCGAGACCCCTGTCTAAAAAATGCGTCCGGTGGGTAACAAACGCCATCGGCGACCGGCGATAGCCGGCGGAAGAAAAAACAATAACCCGCCAAATGGGGGAGGGGACTTGACCGATACTGACGCGCCTGACGAGGATCGCCGGGACTTCATCTACATCGCGACGATTTCAGTCGGCGTGATTGGCGCCGGCCTCGCCGCGTGGCCGTTCATCGACCAGATGAATCCGGACGCCGCCTCGCTCGCGCTCGCCACCACAGAGGTCGACATATCCGGCATCGAACCGGGCATGTCGGTCACCGTGAACTGGCGCGGCAAGCCGGTGTTCATCCGCAACCGCACCGACGCTGAAATCGAGGCGGCGCGGGCGACGCCTGTGTCGGCGTTGAAGGACGGCGATGCCCGCAACGAAAATCTCGAAGGCGGCGCACCGGCAACGGACGAGAATCGGACCGTTCCGGGGAATGAACGGCTGATCGTTATGATCGGCGTGTGTACACATCTCGGCTGCGTGCCGCTCGGCCAGGCCGGCGATTTCGGTGGCTGGTTCTGCCCGTGCCACGGCTCGCACTACGACACCGCCGGCCGCATCCGCAGCGGACCGGCGCCGACAAATCTGCCCATCCCGGAGATGAGCTTCCGGACTCCGACCATGCTCCAGATCGGCTAGGGGGAAACCGATGGAAGCGCTGCGCCCCTACGAGCCGAAATCACGCGTCGGCAAATGGTTCGAATCCAGGCTGCCGATCGGCGGTCTCGTCCACTCGTCCTTCATCGCCTATCCGACACCGCGCAACCTGAACTACTGGTGGACGTTCGGCGGCATCCTGGCGTTCATGCTGGTGGTGCAGATCGCTACCGGCGTCGTCCTTGCGATGCACTACGTGCCGGACGCCTCGCTCGCCTTCGATTCGGTCGAGTCGATCATGCGCGACGTCAATTATGGCTGGCTGCTGCGCTATATCCACGCCAACGGCGCGTCGTTCTTCTTCATCGCCGTCTACATCCACATGTTCCGCGGCCTCTATTACGGCTCATACAAGGCGCCGCGCGAGGTACTGTGGATCCTCGGCGTCATCCTCTACCTGCTGATGATGGCGACCGCGTTCCTCGGCTACGTGCTGCCTTGGGGCCAGATGTCGTTCTGGGCGGCCACGGTCATCACCAACCTGTTCTCGGCAATCCCGGTAATCGGCGAGTCGATCACGACCTGGCTCTGGGGCGGCTTCTCGGTCGACAGCCCGACGCTCAACCGCTTCTTCTCGCTGCACTATCTGCTGCCGTTCATGATCGCCGGCGTCGTCATCCTGCACATCTGGGCGCTGCATGTGCCGGGCAACAACAATCCGCTCGGAATCAAGCCGAAGACCAGACAGGACGTGCTGCCCTTCCACCCCTACTACACCTCGAAAGACCTTTTCGGTCTTGCGGTGTTCGTGGTGATCCTGGCCTGGTTTGTCTTCTACGCCCCGAACTTCCTCGGTCATCCCGACAACTACATCCCGGCCGATCCGCTTTCGACACCCGCCCATATCGTGCCGGAATGGTACTTCCTGCCGTTCTACGCGATCCTGCGCTCGATCCCGGACAAGCTCGGCGGCGTGATCGCGTTCGGCGGCGCGATCGTGGTGCTGTTCTTCCTGCCCTGGCTCGATCGCTCGAAGGTGCGCTCGGCAAATTTCCGCCCGCTCTACCGCCAGTTCTTCTGGATCCTGGTCGCGGTCTGCATCGGTCTTGGCTATCTCGGCTCGCAGGAGGCCACGGGCGGCTATCTGATCGCCTCGCGCATCCTGACCGCCTACTACTTCGCGCACTTCCTTATCATCCTGCCGCTGCTCTCCTGGGTGGAGAAACCCAAGCCGCTGCCGGAGAGCATCTCGGAGCCGGTCCTCAAGGACGAGAAGCCAGCCGGATCGGGAGGCTCGCCATGACGCGCGCCGTTGTCCGTGCGGCGACGGTGACGTCGAAGCAGCTCTGTGCCGGCTGGTGGGCGTTCCTGGCGTTGGCGATCGCGTTGTGGCTGGTGGCTCCGGCCGCCGCGCAGGAGGACGCCGGCGCGGAAGGTATCGAGGAACTCGACGAGGCCATCGCCGAGGACGAGGAGCATGCCGACGACGAGGAGCACGAAGAGGACCACTACCCGCTCAAGGTGCCCGAGCGGCACAACTGGACCTTCGACGGCCCCTTCGGCACCTACGATCCGGAGCAGCTCCAACGCGGCCTGCAGGTCTATCGCGAAGTGTGTGCCGCCTGCCACGGGCTAGAGCGCGTCGCCTTCCGGACGCTTTCGTCCGAGATCGGCCCCTACCTCTCCGAGGAGGAAATGCGCGAGATCGCCGCGTCGTACCGGATCGTCGATGCGGAAACAGGAGACGTGCGAGAAGGGCGTCCGGCCGACTATTTCCCGGCGTCCAACATCCCGACCGCACCCGACCTATCGCTGATGACCAAGGCGCGCGCGGTCGGCGACGGCTTCCGCTGGTTGCTCGATCCGTTCATCCAGTATCAGGCAGGCGGCGCCGACTATATGCGCGCCTTGCTCGTCGGCTATGAGCCGGCACCGGAGGACAAGGAGATCCAGCCCGGCCTCTTCTACAACCCGTATTTCGTCTCCGGGATCGCGCTCTCGATGCCGCCTCCGCTGTCCGACGGCCGGGTTTCCTACGACGACGGGTCGCCCGAGACGGTCGAGCAGTATTCCGAGGATGTCAGCGCGTTCCTGATGTGGACGGCCGAGCCGAAGCTGACCGACCGCAAGCGGATCGGCTTCCAGGTGATGATCTTCCTGGTGGTCTTCGCGGTGCTCGCCTATCTCGCCAAACGACGGGTCTGGTCAAAGGAGCATTGACCCGAACGCCCGTCCGGCTATCAACTGTGGCCGAACAAGGGTGAGGCCATGGCGATTGATGATGCGGCCGGGCGACGCGCCGTGCGCGAGAAGCGCATGCGGGCAGCTGAAGGCGACAGCGTCTTCCTGGTGCTGCCGCGGAGTTCCGTCCACTCCATGACCCCGCGTGTCGTCCTGCGCGAGGAGGTCCATCAGCGCGGACTCACGGCGGCGCGGAAGGCTTTGCGCACCAATATCAAGTCGCGGGCCACGGGCCGGTCATGAGCGAGACGATGGTGAGCGAGAAGAACGCCAGGCCGGGGACGGACGGCGAGGATCCCGCCCCGCACGATATCGAGGCGGCGATGTCGCGGGCGCTGGCTCCCGTTGTCGCCCGAGCTTCGGCCGTCGGCGTCGGGGACGAGGCTGAACGCGACGCCGAAGCCGGGGACGGAAACGCCAACCCGGAAGCGGCGGAGACGGCGACATTCTCGAACGACAAGAAGGAAGAACCCGGTCCGGCCCGTGACGGGGCCGTCGAGCCGGGGGCGGATGACGACAAGAGCGGGAGCGAGACAATCATCCTCGCCGGTCCGCCGGCCGACCTTGGCGCCGGTGTAGACGACGGACCTAGAGGCAAGTCGGAGCCGGACAAGCCGGAATCCCCTGACACTGGCCCGGATACGCAATCCCGATCCGAAGCCGTTGCCGCCGCGCTCGCCGAGAAGAGGTCGGAGGAGACTGCGACGGAACCACGCCCACCCGAGCCTGCCGCCGTGGCCGCGACCGCGGCGACGTCTGATGAGCCGGAGGCCACGTCCGACGAGCCCGAGCCCGAGGCGCCGTCTGGGGCCTCTGCGGCCGAGCCCGAACGGGTGACGCCGGAACCGGCATCGACCCAACGATCCGAACTGGTCGCGGATGCTCCGGAAGCCCATGAGCCGCGGCCGCTAGCGGCTAAGGAGGCCGACAGGCCCGCGGACCAACCGGCCGACGCTCCGAACGATCCTGAGGAGGCTGATCAAGCTCCGGCGCCTGTCGCAGCCGATACCGCTGAGGCGGAGGAAAAAGTTACGGCGGCCCCGGCAGACGAAGCGGAGCATACGAGCATGCCTCCGCCGCAACATCAGAGTATCGCCACCGGAGTTTCGGGCGAGACGGAGCACCGCGAGATCCCGGACGGCAATGTCACGCGCTTCGAAGAAGCAGTGGTCGCACCAGTCGCCGCGCGCGCGCTGGTGCAGGCCGCCAAGGCGGACGAGACGGTCTTCTCCGGGGACGGGGCGCGGTCGGGCCGGTCCGATACGCATGATCACCCCGACGAACCACCGCTCGGCCGCCATTTCGGCCCGAGAGCACCTGGCGAACCGGCAACCAAGGCGGACAGGCCCATGACTCAGGTCAGGAACCGGATCTACGAACACCTGGTCGAGGGTGAGGACGACGTGATCGGGCTGATCACCTACTCGCTCTACAAGCAGGACAAGCGCGACTGGCTGTCCAACTGGATCGCCCGGCACGGCACCGACCCCACCACCGATCAGGTCGAGGCGTTCATCGACGCGCAGATGACGGTCGCCCAGCGCGAGCGCTATCGCAACGCCGCTCGCCAGGTGCTGGATGCCTATGCCTCGGTCGCTGTCGACGTCGAGAAGCCGGTCATCATCCGCGACGCCATTGCCGGACGGGTCGAGGATGCGGCGACAAAGGTCGAACGGTCCGGCAATTGGTGGCGTCAGCTCGGAATTGCCGTCGTCGCCGGCGTGGTCACCGTAGCGGTTGTTGCGCTGCTGATCGTGGTGCTCGTCGAGGCCGGCGTCGATCTTGCCGGCTATCTCGGGTTCGAGGCCGACGCCGGCTGATGCCGTTCTCGCCGCCGGCCTCGCTTCGCGAGCTCATCCGGACGATCCCGGACTATCCGAAGCCGGGCATCCAGTTCCGTGACATCACCACGCTGATCGCCGATCCGGTCGGGCTCCGGAGCGCCGTCGACGGGCTGCTGCTGCCGTTTCTCGACAGCGCAATCGATTGCGTCGCGGGCATCGAGGCGCGCGGCTTCATCCTCGGTGGCGCCGTCGCCCATGAGCTCGGCCGCGGCTTCGTGCCGATCCGCAAGAAGGGCAAGTTGCCGGGGCGGACCATCGGCCAGGACTACGAGCTCGAATACGGCGTCGACACGATCGAGATTCATGCCGACGCGATCAACAAGGGCGATCGCGTGCTGCTGATCGACGATCTCATTGCGACCGGCGGCACGGCGGAGGCGGCGTCGAAGCTGATCGCGGCGTCGGGCGGCGAACTCGTGGCGGCGAGTTTCGTCATCGACCTGCCGGATCTCGGCGGCTCGAAGCGGCTCGAGGCTGCCGGCATCGCGGTTCACACGCTGGTTTCGTTCGAGGGGGATTGATGAGCGAATTCGCACTGCTGATCGGCTATCGCCACGTCTCGTCCTGGTCGCTGCGCGGCTGGCTGGCGATGCGGAAGACCGGCGCGCCTTTCGAGGAGGTGTTGATCCGCTACCGGCTGCCGGACCACAAGGCGCGGCTGACGGCGATGAGCCCGACCTCGAAGGTGCCGCTCCTCATTCACGAGCGCGGCGACGAGACGGTGAGGGTGTGGGATTCAATAGCGATCGGCGAGTATGTCGCCGAGCTCTTTCCCAATCAGCGGCTATGGCCCGACGACCCGGTCGCGCGCGCGATGGCGCGCTCGATCTCGGCCGAGATGCATTCCGGTTTCCGTCCGCTGCGCGAACGGCTCGACATGAACCTTCTCGGCCGTGTCGAGGGCGTCAGCGTCGACGACGACAAAGCCGTGAAGGCGGATTTCGAGCGCATCCAGGCGATCTGGATCGAATGCCGCGAGACCTGGGGCGAGCGGGAAGGGGGCCCATATCTCTTCGGCCACTTCACCATCGCCGATGCCATGTATGCGCCGGTGGCGACACGGTTCCGCACCTACGGCGTCACGCTTGAGCCGACGGCGCAGGCCTATTGCGAGGCGATCCTCGCCGACGAGGACATGAAGGCCTGGGAGATGGCGGCCCGGGCGGAGGACCCGCCCGAGCCCAAGGCGAACTGAGCCGAGGCTCAGAGCGCGTCGTTGTCTTCGGCAGGTTCGGCGTCGTTGTCTTCGTACGGGTCGCCGGCACCATTCTCGGCGATCGTGCCGCCATTCGGGTCGACCGGCAGCGTTCCCACGGCCACCAGCGCGCGGTGGCAGAAGATCACGATCGTCCGGTCGTAGTTCCCGTCAAGCGGTTGATCACTGCACAGCGCTGGAGCAGCTCGGTCTCGGCGCCGTCGCCGAGGGCGGCGAGCTGGCGGTTGACCTCGGCCAGCGTGTTCGCCGCCGGGTCGACCGCAATCGTGTCGAGCGGCGCGGTCGGGCTGACATTCGCCGGCGTGAAGTTGCCGGTGTCGCCGGTGGCGAGGGCGGCGGTGGAGGCGGCCGCGGTGATCGCGATCGCGGCGACGGTGCGGGTGATGACGGTCTTGAGCAGTGGTGGGGTCTCCTGTCTTCGGGGGGTAAGTGGAACAGGAGCGGTTGCTAGCGGTGGCGCGTCGCACAATTGTGCCGGCCGGCGCGGGCTTTGTGTTGGTGGGTCGCGCGCGCAGGGGATGCGAAGTCTCGCGACAATCATGACGCAAACGTAATGTCCGGGCCGGTTGAGCCGGCCTCACCGACCCCGGTCGATGTGTTTCATTCCGGGATAGGAAGGTTAACGGCACCGGGTTGACGTCCGCAGGGAGGCGCGTCGAATAGCGCCTGCGGGACCCGCGACCCTCAACATCTGGCCGTGATCAAAACGGCAACCGCCAACCGTCAGTGATTCGGACAGGGTTTGTTCGCCAAGCGGTCCGATCGTTAACGACGGCGCTACTCGGCGGGCACGCCGGCGACACGACCGGCAGCGCGCCCGCGTCGCACGATCATTTCGGCAATGGCGAGATTGCCGATCCACGACGCCCAGGCGGCGAAGATGTAGGCGGTGTCGAACGGGACGCCGACGGCAGCGCCGACGGAAAGGTAGATGCGCAGCGAGATCGCCGCGGCGGCCAGCGCATAGGATCGGATCATCCAGACGCGATGGCTGTCGAAATCGCGACGGCGGGCGTGGGCGACGCCGATCACGGTCGCGGCGAGCCAGAGGACGGCGAGGATCGAGAAACCGATCCCGGCGGCGGGCCCGGTCTCGGTCGACAGCGAGATGACGAACCCGGTGATGCCGCCAACGATCGCCAACGCCGCGTAGGTCCGGCCGGCATAACGATGCCAGGCGCTACGTCGGGTGGCCGGCAGGAACTGCCAGACGCCGACGATCAGCGCCAACGCGGCGGTGATGGCGTGGGTGTAGAAGGCAGCCGGATGATCGAGGAGGTTCTGCCGGAGTTCCTCCGGCGCAACCTCGGGATCGAAGGCGAGATAGCGGAGCGCAAGGATACCGAAGGCGACCGCGAAGAGCGCCAGCACGCCCCGGCCGAGCCGGGGCACCATCCGAGCCTGATCCATTGACGCGCTCCTTCGCAATGGCCGGCCGAATGCGGGCCTGCCCCGTCCTCACGTGGCTGTGAGATGGGTGCGCACCCTTACAATGCAAGAGCCGGAATTAGGCTTGCGCGAGCTCGGAGCGGGTCGACCGGGCCGTTGTGCCGGTCCAGGCATGATAGGCGCGGTAGAACGAGTTGGTGTCCCGATAGCCGAGCAGGAACGCGATCTCGGCGGTCGTCAGGGACGGGTCATCGAGATAGCGGGCGGCAAGCCCCTCGCGCGTGCGGCTCAGCACCGACTGGAAGGTTTCCCCTTCCTCGCGAAGTTTGCGCTGAAGCGTTCGGCTGCTCATCGCGAGCCGGGACGCGGCTTCGTCGATCGTGGCGCGGTCGGCCGGAATCAGTTCCAGCAGCACCGACGTCAGCCGCGCAGAGAGAATGCCCTCGCGCGACAGGCTCTCGAGCCGCCGCCGAAGCTCCGGTTCGAACGTGCGCCACATCGCCTCGTCCTGAGTCAGGAAGGGACGGAGTGCATCATCGCGCGCAAAGCTGATGGCGAAGCTGTCACCGCGAACGGGCTCGACGCCGAAATATGCGGCCACTGTGTCGGCAGCGGGATCGTCTCCGGCAAGCTCAACCGACAGCGGTTCGATGACCGTTCGCGTTGCGTGCCGGGCCAATGCGAGGATGAAGACGAGTTCGGCAGCAAGAAGGGAGCGCGGCGGCGCTTCGTGCGCCTGTTGCGGCCGGGTTTCGATGCGGAGCGTTTCGCCCGACCACGTCGCCGTCATGACGAACGGACCGACAAGCTCCTTGTAACGCGCCAGCCGTTCCGCCGCCGTGGCGAGGTTCGGGCTGCACTGCGCGGCGTAGAGGGCCGGTGACGTCGCGCCGTTGGCGATCGCCTTGCCGACGACGAGCGCGAGGTCGGGTCGGCCGGCCTCCTCCTCGAAGACGCGGCAGAGGCGATAATACTCGCTGGGCGTGACGGTCATGTCGTCGCGGTCGAGCGCATCGGCCGGCAATCCTGCCCGACGGAGCAGCCGGGCAGGATCGACGCCAAGATCGGCGCCGAGCATCTTGAGCCCCGGCGTGAGCGGAAAGCGTCTTGCCATGAGACTTGCCGCGTCAGGCCCGAGCGTGCGCCGGAAGCACAGTGCTCCAGTCGAAGCCGACCAGCTTCTCGCTCTGCTCCCAGAGCCCGCGCGCCACCTTCTCATCGAGCGCGGCATCGGTCACGACTGAATCGCTCACCTTGCCGCGCGCGTCGCCCGGGCCGGTGGGACCGTAGTAGGCGCCGGGAACCGCCTCCGTGCCGGCCGCGGCCAGCACCAGCGGCACTGCGCCGGCGGTCGCCGACTGGGCGAACAGCGGATTGAAGACCTTGTAGACCATGTTGAGCAAGCCGCGCGGACCGGTGCTTTGCAGCGCGGTCGCCGCATAGCCGGGATGGCAGGCATAGGCAGTGACCTTGCTGCCCGCGGCCTTCAGCCGACGATCGAGCTCCAGCGCATACATGAGGTTGGCGAGCTTCGACTGACAGTAGGCCCGGCTCGGGTTGTAGTTCTTCGTCAGCATCAGATCGTCGAGCCAGATCTGGCCCGGCTTGTGGGCAATGGACGAAACGGCGACGATGCGGCCCCGGCGCTTCTCGACGAGATCGAAGAGGAGGCCGTTCAGCAGGAAGTGGCCGAGATGGTTGGTGGCGAGCTGAAGCTCGAAGCCATCCGCCGTCCGCGTTTCCGGCGTTTGCATGACGCCGGCATTGTTGATGACGGCGTCGAAGCCGCCCTCGTAGCGGCCGCGTATATCCTCCGCTGCCCGCCGCACGTTCTCCATCGACGAGAGGTCGAGCGCGACGGCGCCGATCGTCCCGGCACCAAGCTTGTCGAGCTCGGCAATTGCGGTCCGGGCCTTCTCGGTGTTGCGGCTGGCGATGACGATATCGGCGTTCTCGGTGGCGAGCATCTTGGCCGCCTCGAAGCCGAGGCCGGCATTGCCGCCGGTGATCAGGTAGCGCTTGCCGGTGAGGTCGGGCAGGCGGTCGGGGGTCCAGTTGGCGAACCCGGAATCTGCGATGCGCTGGGCCATGGTCTCATGCCTCCGTTGGCTGGAGGCCCTCACATGGAACACAGAAGGCGCCAGCGCACTAGCGGATCACGCCAATGTCAATGCAAAGCGCGCCAAGCGGCGGGAAGGCCGCCTGGCCGAGGCTGAAGTGGCTGCCGCGCCGGAAAACGCTAGGCGGGAAGGACGATCACCTTCGTGCCGACGGGGGTCTGATCGAAGAGGTGGATGATGTCCTGGTTGATGAGGCCGATGCAGCCGCTGCCGAAGCCCTCGCCGATGATCTGAGTGTGATAGGTGCCGTAGATCGTGTAGAGGGTGTAGACGCCGTCCTGGTAGAGGTAGAGAGCGCGCGCTCCGAGCGGGTTATCGAGCCCCGGCGCCATGCCGCCGGCATGTTCGACCAGCGACGGATCGCGGCCGATCTGATCGGGCGTCGGCGTCCAGATCGGCCATTCGGCCTTCCGCCCGATATAGGCTTCGCCGTTCCACAGGAAACCGGCAGCGCCGACGCTGGCGCCATAGCGGGTCGCGCGGCCATCACCCTCGACGCGGTAGACGTAGAAGTTCGGCGTATCGACGATGATCGTGCCCGGCTCCTCGTCGCTCTCGTAGCGGACGTTGTGGCGAAGATATTGCGAGGGGACCCGGCTGATATCGGCGGCCGGGATCGGGAAGCGCTCGTCGGGCAGAGCGTTGTAGACCGAGCGCGGTGCAGGCCGTGCGCCGATGTCACCGAAGAGACCGGCGCCAGGCGTGGCGCAGCCGGCGAGCCCGAGCGCGCCAATCGCACCGGCGGTGCCCATCATGAATGAACGCCGGCTGATGCCCGGTGTTGCGAAATCGGCCGGCCGGCCGGCGCGCGTCGTGGTGGCCATTGGACCTACTCCCCCCGTTCGAAGCCGCGCGGAGGTTATTGGGCTTCGCTCCGAGGAGCAAGCGCGACCCTTGCGACACAGCGGAATCTCTCCCTCCGACCACTCCGGTCGACACTGTCTTCAGGGGGGGACACCGTCGCGACCGCGACACATGCCCGTTCTATGGAGGTATGGTGGGCCGACTTGTTTCCTTTGACTTTCGTGTCGGCGGTGCGGCGAACGGAGAGGCGCGTGATCCGATCGATCGTTCGAGTGACGGGCGTTGCGATACTCGCATTGCAGCTAGCGGTCGGACACGGCCCGGCGCATGCCACCGGCGAGACCCCGGCCAATGCCGCGCCGCGCGACTCCGTGGTACCGAGCCGCTCATGCGTCGATGATTTCGAGCGTGCTGTCCAACCGATCCTCAACCTCAAATGCGTCCAGTGCCACCAGACGGCCGGGCCGGATGGCGGCCTTGCCCTGCAGGGCGGCGGCACGGCTGAGCGGATCGTGCTTATGCCGAGCCGCGGCGCGCCGCTCAACCTCATCGAGCCGGGGCGGCCGGACGAGAGCTATCTCTTCCTCAAGATCACGGGGCGGCAGTTGGAGGCAGGAGGCGCCGGCGCGCGCATGCCGCTCATCGGCCCGATGCTCAGCGAGGCGCAAATAGACACGATCCGCAGCTGGATCGAAGGGTGCTCGGTGGCCGCCGGCAATTGACCGGCCGGCCCCGCTTTGGCCTGCCACCTCCGCCTCAAGCGACTTAGGGCGCGTTGCGGCGGGACTGTCAGCAAACCGTCAACGCACCGTCATGCCCCGAACTTAGACCTGTTCAACTCTGGACCGACCGTCCGGAGCGAGATTCAGCAACCCAGCGACCAACAACCCAGTGACAGGGGCGAATATGAAGAAAGCAGACGGAACCACGATGTCGGCCGACGAGTGGGATGAGGTCAACTTCCCACGACCGACTGTTCAGGATTTTGACCGCGTCGTCGATCTCGCGATCTCACGTCGCGGCTTTCTCAGCGTGCTTGCGATCGGCTCCGGCGCAGCGGTGATGGGCCCGACCTTCTTCGGCGGCGCCGAAGCCTTCGCGCAGCAGACGACGCGCTTCGCCTTCGAGGGCATTGAGGCATACACTGACGGAACCATCCACGTTCCCGAGGGCTATGAGTGGCAGACCCTGGTCAGCTGGGGCGACCCGCTTTTCTCGGACGCAGGCGAGTTTGACCATTCGACGGGCGGCTCGGTGGAAACCTCCGACCGCGTCTTCGGCGAGAACACCGACGGCATGGAGCTGTTCAATATCGGCGGCCGGGAGATCCTGGTCGTGAACAGCGAATACACCAACAACGACATCAACCTCCCGCACACTGCGGATGGTACGCCCGAGAGCGCCGAGGATGTCCTGAAGCTGCAGAACCTCCAGGGTGTCAACATCATGGAGATCGTCGAGGGCGAGAACGGCTGGTCCGTCGTCGTCGACAGCCCGTTCAACCGCCGCATCACGCACAACACGCCGACCGTCATCGAAGGTCCGGCCGCCGGCCACGATCTGATGAAGACCGACGCCGACCCGACCGGAACCGTCGCGCTCGGCACCTTCAACAATTGCGGTTAGGGCCGCAC
>CAZSXA010000010.1:0-27451 GCA_964611195.1 uncultured Bauldia sp. | reverse complement strand
GCGATCGAGGTGGCGGTGGCAGAATGTCGAGGTTCGACGTGGCCGGCAGATGGCTTCGAGTCCCTCTAAGAGGCTCAGCGAGTCGTTGTTCTGCGAAACCTACGGCGAGCCTTCAGCAGCGGCAAAGTATCTGCAAACAAGATCTACGGGAACCGCCAGACGCCACTCACGTCGTTTGACAGAAAAGACGAATTCTTTCGAATCGACTTTGACCGTGGTGCCTTGGTCATTCACGGCGACGAGTATTGGGCAAACATCGATCTGGCCGAACTGCGCGCCTTCCTGCGGGGCGCTGGCTTAACCAATGTTGGTATCTCAAGCACGGCGAAGTCGGAAACCGACTGCCGTATTTGGCTTCAAGCAGAAATGGCTCAACCACCCGACCAGCGAACGAAGGAGTGGTATCGGCTGGAGGCCTCGACCAAGTTCGGGACTCGTTCAGCAGCTTTCGGACGCGCTTGGGAAGCAGCAAAACGAACGAGCCCCTTCAAGGCTGAATGGCAGCGCCCTGGACCCCGCAAGCGCCTGCGCTAGTTCAGTTCAACAACCCAATCGAATTCTGGCGGCTATTAGAACCCCAATCCACCCCCCAATCTCATCGGCACAAACGAACAGCGCCCACCAACCATCCGGCGGGCGGTGAAAGCTGATGAGTAAATGGACAGAAACAAGCCGAAACCGAGAGAGCGTCTGCTCGATCGCGATGACCCAAAAAACGCGCGGTATCAGCGTCTCGAACACGACGCTCTTGCGTTGGGAGTTCGCCGGAAGTTTTCCTCGTCGCGTTCGTCCAGGTGGCACGACCGTGGCCTGGCTCGAGTCGGAGATCGACGAATGGCTGCTGCACGTGCGGCCGAACGCGAGGGCTGGCACTATGCCGACCCGAACGACAGGCGCCGGACCGGCGGCCGTAAGACCCGCATCCCGCAGCTTCCTGAAGCACCGCCTGGAGCGCTCCTACTGGACGACTTAGCGGCATTTCTTCGCCGCTTTGTCGCCTATCCCTCCGAGGAAGCCCTCGAGGCGCACGCGCTGTGGATCGTCCATGCTCACGCGATGGACGCGTGGTACTCGACGCCGCGAATCGCCTTCCTGTCCACCGAACCCGGATCGGGCAAGACACGAGCCCTTGAGGTGACAGAGCTGTTGGTGCCATCGCCGGTGCAAGCCGTGAACGTTTCGGCGGCCCATTTGTTTCGCAAGGTCGGTGCGTCCAGCGGACCACCAACATTGCTCTATGACGAGATCGACACGGTCTTCGGGCCGAAGGCCAAAGACAACGAGGACATCCGCGCGCTACTAAACGCCGGTCACCGCCGCGGCGCCGTCGCCGGGCGATGCGCCGTGCGCGGCAACAACGTCGTCACGGAAGAGATACCCGCGTACTGGCCGTCGCGCTTGCAGGCATTGGGAATCTTCCCGACACGATCCTGTCGCGGTCGATCATCGTTCGCATGCGCCGCCGGGAGCCCAATGAGCGCGTTGAGCCATTCCGTCGCCGCAAGCACGAGCAGGAAGGAACTGCGCTTCTTGATCGCATCGCGGACTGGGTCGCCGACATTGCCGGGACGGTGGCTGACGCCGAGCCGAGCATGCCGGCCGGTGTCGATGACCGAGATGCCGACGTGTGGGAGCCGTTGATCGCGGTGGCCGATGCCGCTGGCGGCGACTGGCCGCAGATCGCGCGCGATACGGCAGTAACGCTTGTAACGCGTTCTCAGGAGGACACGCCCAGCCTGGGCGTCAACCTGCTTTCCGACATCCGCAACGTCTTCGGCGACGTGGGTGCGCAGCCAACAGAGTCGCTGTTGCGCTGGCTCAATGACATGGAAGAGGCCCCGTGGGGCGACCTGCGCGGCCGCGAGCTCGACGGACGCCGGTTGGCCGCCATGCTGAAGCCCTATGACATTCGCCCCGAAGTCATCCGTGACGGCAAGCGTTCCTTTCGTGGCTATCGTCGCGCCGACTTTGAGGACGCGTGGCAGCGCTACTTACCTCCCCTCGACGAGTAACGTGTTGCACGCGTTACGAGCGTAACGCGTGATCATGGCACTGCGCCAAGCGAATCACCACTCTCAAGCAGCTCTGCGCCGAACTGAAGATCGCCCCTCGCGAGGCCCGTGAGCGGCTTCGCGCTGCCGCTCGCGACGCGAAGAAGAACCCGGAGCTGGCGAAGGCACGGAAGCCGGGCGCGGCCTGGCAGTGGGCGAAAGGATCGGCTGCAGAGAAGGAAGCGCGGGCGGCGCTGACGGGCTAGGCGCCAACGTCCGCTTTGCGCCAGAAGCGGACATCAGCTCAATGGGCATCTGCCCCAACGCGTCTCCTTTTCCTTGAGCTCCCCCGCCTTTTGGGCTGCTTGTCCGTCATGGGGCGCGCTCAACTTCTCCTTCAAGAACGTCGCGAGCGATCAGCACGTCGTGGCCGATGCTGGTGCGGATTGTTGCATCGCCACCCGGCGCAACGCCGGCCGCCTTCTCGACGGCGGCAATCGCTTCTCGGCGTTCTGGGATGTGAGCGTACCAATCCTCAGAGAGCGGTTCCCCACCCCCGAGCCGCCGGGTAGTGATACGAACAAGGTAGCCGTTTGCCATGCTGCTAACATGGGGCGAGCCGCGTCACGTTTCCAGCGGCTCATGTGCAATTGGGGCGTATGATGGGATTCGACCCAACGACCCCAACCTTGGCAGGCAACCTTACACCTAGTTCGCTTCTTTGCTAGCTCTCACAACGGCGGCGTCGAGGGCTTGCAGGAAGCGCGAGCGGTCGGCCTGGATGAAAGGGGCCGGGCCGCCAGTCATCTCACCGAACGAGCGCAGATGCTCGCCAACGCTACGCGAAATCAACGCGCTTCCGATGTTGTCCAGCGTGAACGGACTACCGTTCGGCCGAAGTGCTCGAGCACCGCACTTCAGTACCCGGTCGGCGAGCGGCACATCGGCAGTGATTATGACGTCCCCGATGCTGGCGCGTTTGGCGATCCAGTCATCGGCCGCATCAGGCCCCTGCTCGACGACAATCAGCGTGATGAGCGGGTCCGGCGGGGTGCGTATCCAACTATTGGCAACGACGTAGACGGCGAGCGAATAGCGTTCAGCGACGCGATAGACCTCGTTCTTCACGGGACAGGCGTCCGCATCGACGTAGAGATCCGTCATTTGCCCGCTAGTCGTGCTGCCAAGGTGACTAGTCGTCGATGGCCCGCCTGAGCGCTTGATTGATACGTTCCTGCCATCCCGGGCCATCTTTCTGGTATCGGTCGAGAATGTCTCGATCAATTCGCAGCGAGACCAGCTCCTTTGCATTTGGAAGGGTGGCCGGCCGGTCCTCGGGTAGCGGCCGAGTTGTTACCGACTTGAACAGAGCCTCGGCAGCCTCAATTGGGCTATCGCGGCGCGAACGCCGCCTAGGGGGTAAAGGCATGATACTCCTTGAGTTTCGCTGGACGTGCCCGCTAGTCGGCGGATCCTTCGCCGGCAGTTGATGGGATGTCGATGTCGGTCTTCTCACCCGCAGATTGGCTCGGGTCAGCATCGGTTTGATTGGGCTCGCGCCGCTTGAGGCGCTCCTCTTTCTTGTGGGCCTTGGCGCGGTCGCGGTCGGCTCGTTGCTGACGATAGTCTGGCTCGAACGCCATACTTGCTCCTATCACGCCGGATAATCGTGACGCTGGTGTCGTTGCGGGCATCCGGCAAGGTTCTGTTGGGTCGCATCGTCGGCCGCGACACGGAATTCGATACTTGGATGCTACCGCTTGCCCTTCATGTCGTCGGGCAGGAACTGCAAGTGCTCGCGCTCGCGCTTGTCCCGCTCGCGCATGTCATCCTCGTAGGCCTTTCGCACTTCGTCGGAAACGACGATGCGTTTCACCGCAGCCTTCTTACGGCGCTTCTTTGCGGGTCCAAAGGTGCTCGGTGGTGTTGCGGCCATTCGGTCGTCTCCCGTTCTCGGTACCTCGGATATAAGCACATTCCGCCTCGGCGGCACGGCCCTTGCGCTTCCACCGAGATCGTCGATCGCTTCTCGATGTAACCACGAAGTAACCGAGAGGCCGTTTCGGGTCTTTCGAGTCGAACGTTCACGCCTCGTTTCCAAGGCCTCGGTAACCCTAGAAACCACGGCGTTCCGCCGTTCTCGCAATGTCGGTGATACTGGAGCGGGCGATGGGATTCGAACCCACGACCCCAACCTTGGCAACGTGGGAATTGTCGCACTCCAGCGAACGCCAGCGGATTCCAGAAACTGCAACCGAGCTGCAACACCGAGGTCGGCTTGGCGCTTTCTGCCCAATTGACAGGATCAGCGGAATGGCTTGCGACTGGATGGGAGTGGGAACGGAATGGCGTTCGTCGGCAAGCGCCGACCGGATCGGCGCTGCAAGGCCGAGTTCGTCAAAGGATTTCATGAAGTCTTTCGTTGAGCGGCGGCAGATATGCCGGCCGGCTGTCTGGCGGGAGGACCCCGCGTGGCCGGATGCTCACTAACTGAAGAGAGGCGCCGACGAAGTCGAGTCCACACGCTCTTGAAGTCGAGTCCACACGCTCTTAGGGAAGAGATCGAGCATTCCGCTTCCAATATCAATGGCGTGTCTAAGAATTTCGCTGCACTGGCAAAAAACTTCTGGATGCTTATCTCTTACCTATCTTCAGAAGCGACCCCAGTCGGGGATGGATCATGTCAGACAAAATGGAAGAAAGAACTCGCATCTCCGCCGTTCGACGCGTGCGAGCGGAGCAGGCATCGCGGGATGCAGAGCTCGCAAGGTCGGAATACGACGCCCAATCGGCGGCAGTCGATGAACGCACAGCGCGACTGCGGGTCCAGCGGCTGCAGCGCGAGGCCGCAACGGTTAAGATCGAACCCAAGCCGCGGCCTGCCCCGAAGCCCGGCCAACGACCGAAACCGCGCCGTGTGAGGCCCCGCGGCTGAGGCTGCGAGAGGGACACGATTTGCAGTTGGGGAACCGAAGTCTCATATTCGGTGGGTTCGACATTCTTGCCCTGCTCGTCGACGGTCGCCGATTCGGCCCTCTTCAAGACATCGCCGGAGTTCGAGCCGTCGGTGCGATGGTCGCACCGACGAGCGCTTCGTGCGCTCCCAGAAAGGAGGCCCGTCAATGGCTACAGGTACGGTAAAATTCTTCAATACGACCAAAGGCTTCGGATTCATCGAGCAGACCAATGGCGGTCCCGATGTGTTTGTACACATCAGTGCTGTCGAAAAGTCCGGCATGTCTAATCTCGTTGAAGGTCAGAAAGTGAACTTCGATATTGAGAGCGATCAGCGCTCCGGCAAATCGGCCGCCGCGAATCTGTCCGCGGCGTAGCATGGGGGACGCAGGAGGTCCCGGCGCATTCGCACTGGGACGTTCCGCCGGGCGGGCAAATCACAACCCAAAGCACCGGAGCGCGAGTGCAAGTCATCGTCAGAAACAACAACGTCGAACAGGCCATGAAAGCGCTGAAGCGGAAGCTGCAGCGGGAGGGCGTCTTCCGTGAGATGAAGCGACGTAGGGCCTATGAGAAGCCTTCCGAGAAGCGGGCGCGCGAGAAGGGCGAAGCCGTCCGCCGGTCGCGCAAGCTGGCGCGCAAGCGCGCGCAACGGGAGGGTCTGCTGCCGGGCCCGAAGCGGGCCGCTCGCACCGGGCGCTGAGATCGAAGCGGCCGGGAGCGGCAGACAGCTCCCCTTCGTCAGACGTCATCAGACACTTCGTCGGCGAGCGTGCCGATTAGGCGTATTAATTCTTCCTTCTCAGGGCCGTGGCCGCCCCGCACGAGGAAGTCACCGACAGTGGTTTCGCTGGCCCGACCTCCCGAGGAAGCGTTCGGCTCGTGCCTGACCATTACGCTGTCATTGGTGCAGACCAGTATCCAATGGTCACCGTTTGGGCTTGAGTGCAATCGCCTGGTCCGCCGTGACATATCGATCTCCCCTAGAAGTCGGACGATCGCAGAAGATACGTCATCTTTCGCGAATCACGATAGGCGCGCGCCGCGACCTTGAGAATTCGTCCGACGTTCCTGTCGGAATACAGCGAGCGTGGCTTGTTCGTCCATGAGCGAATCTTGGTCGAGGCGCGTCAGCGCATCCGATTCTAGCAAGAAGTCGATCTGCTTCAGTCCATCGTGGCCGACAAACCGTACTCGATGGTTCGGAGCGTCATAACTGCGGCTACGGTTGGGAAAGACGATCGACAAAAGGCGGATTCCAAGCTCGCGGCGAGATGGGGAGGCACTGTTCACTGAGGTCGGAAGTTGTCGGCTATGCCTCGGCTTCGCTAAGCGTTCGCGCAAGGTTCTCGATTGCTCTTTGATCGAACCGACGGTCCAGGACCTCCATTACGACGCCCGCCCGGCGATTGGAGGGAATCTCATCCATCACAAAGGAAATCGCCTCTGTGGCCGTGGCAAACCGATGGTACGCGAGCGATGTCCTTCCCTTTGCAGCTCGCCGAACAAACACCTCGGCTGGCGCCGAGTGGTCGAATGCGAGCGCGTGAGCTTGCCTGTCGTCGTCAAGGCCAATCACCATCTATTTGCCTGCCGTTTTGGCGCGGGCCTTGTGTTCGCCGAGCTTCTGTTCGCCGAGCTTCATCGATTGAATGCCCTCAGACTCCTTGAGATACTTTGGCCCATCCGGCTTCTTCTCAACAGACTTCGGCTTTCTTGCTTCCTTGTTGCTGCGTTTTTGACTTTTTGTCACTAGTGATCCTTAGCTCTTCTGATTTTATTAGAGCCTGCAGGCATCTCTTCCCAAACTGGCGGGAACCGGCTCAGCGCAGGTCCAGTGCCCTACTTCCTCTGCAGGCTCCGCTTGCCTTCGGCTATGGCATCGGCAAGCGAGGTATAGCGGTACCCGCCAACGTGAAAGTAGTCCACGGAAACCCGGGTTATGGCGTACTTACCCATTTCCTCGGCATCGTAGTCGCTATGCGGAAAGTCGGTTGAATCGGACATGGCTACTCCTTTGATCCGGCGGGCTCGCCCATGAGGGGATCCATCCCGTAAGACTTGTCTCTGTCCAGCGCCTCAGCGAGGTGACCAGGATCAACCGAGAGGACCTCTACGATTCCTGGCTTCGTGAGATGGATGCGCGTCGCTACGCGGCGATAGGCAACAAACGACAGGTTCTCGAGTTGCTCCTCGTCAGTTTCGACGCGATAGGTGCCGGCGGGATAGCTGTGGTTCATATTCGGGAGCCGAAAGGCCCGCCGAAACGCCGCGTATGTTGTCGCGGTGCGAATTGTCATACTGCCACCGCAATTGAGTCAGTCGGCACAGCGAGGCCGCTGTTGACCGATGGGAAGCGAGAGACCCCGGCAGAAGGAGGCATTGCGCTGCCCAAGTCACAAGCCATGACCATGCGTTGCCCGGGGCCAGCCAAACCGCGAATCCAATAGACATCTTGCCCGGTGGCAACGGGGTAACGCCGAACAACCACGAAGTCGGCGACCGTCGGCGGTCCCGAAAGCGAGTCCTGAGCGACAACGACAATATGACCGGAACTGAATTCGTACCCGCTCATGAACGTTCCTTTTGAAGAAATCTGAAAAGTTGAGATGCGATTCTAGCCCACTAAGTACTTATACATATCGAGATTGGATTAAGGCTTTTCAATGGCTGATTGAGTTTTTGTTTTTCTACCAGTGCCAAATGCGCTGGGAGCGATAGTAATTTGGGGCGCTGTTTCCAAGCGAACGGCGCGGGGTAGCGAGGCGTTCACATTCCGTCCACACTCGCCTCGGTCCGCCGCAGTTCTGAGACGAACTCTTTCGGCGTCTTCGAGAGCCGTCTGCAGACGGCATTGCGTCACATTCCAAGGGTGATCCCGTGTCCCGGCTGCAAATCCGCCATAAAACGGCCTGCCGGTACGACCGCAAAGTCTCGTTGGGCCCGCATCGGCTGATGCTCCGCCCGCGGGAAAGCCGCGACCTTCAACTGACGTCCATCGACTTCAGCATCGAGCCCGGAGCCGAGCCGACCTGGGCGCGGGATGTCTTCGGCAACGCGGTGGCAACTGCAACGTTCGGCGATCCCTCCGCCCGGTTGTCGATCGAGAGCGTAGCGGACGTGACCATATCCGCCGATCCCTGGCCCATCTTCGACATTGCCGCTTCGGCCATCACCTACCCGTTCCTCTACTCGGATGATGAGTGGATCGATCTCGGCGCACTGACGGTCGTGCAGTCCCCCGGCGCCGATCGGCTCACCGTCTGGGCCCGTGCTTTCGTTCAGCGCCCCGGAACCGACACGCTGTCGTTGCTGAAAGACCTTTCAGATGGGATCGCGCGCAGCCTGCAGTACGAAATCCGTGAGGAAGAAGGCACCCAAAGCCCGATGGAGACGCTGGACCTCGGCCGAGGGTCATGCCGTGATTTTGCTGTACTGTTCGCCGAGGCCGTGCGCTCCCTGGGTTTTGGCGCGCGGATTGTGTCGGGCTACCTGTTCGATGCAGCGGGAGTCGCGGTCGGCACAAGCGCAACCGGCTCGACCCACGCCTGGAGCGAGGTCTATTTACCCGGCGCTGGATGGATCACCTTCGATCCGACCAATCGAAGCCTCGGCAATCACAACCTCATCCCGGTAGCCGTTGGCCGATCAATCGATCAAATCGTACCGGTCGCCGGCAGCTATGCGGGCGCAGTCGACGCGCTCGAAGAAATGTCGGTCACGGTGGACGTTCGAGCGTTGCCCACAACCGATGGCGTCCCTGCAAACTGACCGCGTACCGCTTCGTAAAGGGTCGGCGACCTGCCAGTTTCGAACCTGGTAAGCGCGAAACATCTCGGACAACTTGACCGCGACAAGGATCTAGGCCGTACCGGAAGGGGTGACATGCGCTTCCACCTCCGACCGCATCGCTCGCTCCAACCTTTGGCCCGGGCGACATTTCTAAGCTGGTAGCGTTGCTGCGTGCGAAACTGAAAGACTCGTCGACCGAGACTTTCGCTCAGCAATGCCGAGGTCGAGCCAGAAGCGCTGTCGGCCTAATGTCCCTTGGATCCGGTGCGTGGCCGTCTCGTGATGCCGGAGTGACGAATTGTGCGGTTTCCAGCGCAGTTGGCATGCGCCGCTCGGTGTTATGGTGGTCTCTAGTGCTGAGTTGACTGGAGGCGAGGATGCGCGCGTTTCAACGGTATGTTCTTGCGGGTGTGATTACGATTATCCCTCTGCTTGTGACGTGGATCGTCGTCGACTTCATATTGGGCATCCTGGAACGAGCTGGCAGGCCGATGGCACGCTGGTTCGCTGATGTGTTCGATACAAGTGAGGGACCTGTCGCCGATCTGCTCACAAAGCAGTGGCTGCAATGGCTGTTGGCGATCGCCCTCACCATCTTCATGCTATATTTGTTGGGTTTGGTCGCTTCGCGGGTGCTTGGCCGGCGCATCATCGGTCGAGCCGAACGCATTTTCGGTCGGCTTCCGTTTGTCCAGAATATTTACGGTGCAACGAAGAAACTCGTCGACATGCTGCGCACGCAACAGGATGAACGTCCGGTAGTCTTGATTGAGTTTCCCCACGACAGAATGAAGACACTTGGGCTGATTACACGAACAATTACCGACTCGGTGACCGGAAAGGAGCTGGCCGTGGTCTACGTGCCCACGACACCAAACCCAACGTCTGGCTACCTGGAGATCGTTCCAATGGAGCACGTTGTTGAAACAGGTATGTCGTTCGAGGAGGGGATGAGCTTCATCGTGACTGGTGGAGCGATCGGGCCGGAGAGCATTCGCTACTCAAGGTAGGCACAAGTTGCCTGGCGAGGCATCGATGAGTCAGCGCCAGCGCAGTGACGCAAACACGGGATTCGGATCGAACAACGGAGTGACTGGTCATGCGACCAGATGCGGGATGCATCGGACGGCTTTCCCGGACAACATCGAAGACCTCGGCCCCCACACTCCGGGACTTTAAAGACCCCTGCGCCCACACTGGTGGGAAGGCCCAAGAGCACATCATGCTGGTCGCCCGGCTGTGCAGAGCGCGAGAGTTTGGGTCGCCTCCTTTAGACAAACGCCTCGAAACGCCCCGCCCCGAGAACGCCAAGGATCGATGCAAAGCGTCGCGCTTATCGATCATAAGAGCAAGGCGGTCGCACACGAGCCCCGGCGGCAATCCCTCGCCAAAACGGGCCAGTCCGGGTGCTTTCCAAGTGTTGTAATCCCTCGTAGTGGGGCCCATATTAGGTAGAATACATCGAAAGGAAATAGCGATCCATGGCGAAGAAAATCGAGTTTGCAGGTAGGCAGATCACAACCTTCTCTCTCTCTATTGTTGCAACAATAGTGGTTGTGCTTGGGGTCATATTGTTTGTGTAAGGTGACGTCTTCAGACGTCGATGTGGGTGTCTCGGATCAGCGTGAGGCCGATCGTCCTTACGAGTCTGGGGCGGGAGGCGTGCACGGTCCCTGCACTCGCGTCGGGCAACCCTGGAGGATCAGGCCTGACGGCTCCGGATCTAAAGGCTGCGGTGGTGACCGAAACTGAAGCCGAGGGTTCTGCGGCCTTCGAGACGTACGGTTAGGCAAGGAGAACCGAGCAATCCCTAAGGGCTCGGTTCCCGTGATCGAGCGGATTGGCCCGCTTCGGCGGGCCCTTTCTTTCCCTCCGCAGCGGCTGATCCCAGCGCGGCGATCCCGGGACACTCGGGGCCTCAACATCCCGTCCAACTGAACGTCCGCACCGGGTCAGCAGCGGTCGTTGGGCATCCTCAACGGACGCCGTTGACACCCAAAACGACACCCAGGCGAGTCTGGGCGACCGCTACGGCTTTCGTCGTGCAGCGGTAAGCCATTGATGTAATTGAGAGAATGGTGGTGCCCAGGGGCGGAATCGAACCACCGACACGCGGATTTTCAATCCGCTGCTCTACCAACTGAGCTACCTGGGCCGATGGCGGCAATGGCCGCCTTGCGCTTGGGCGGCTGCGTTATAGGCGAGCGTCCTCGGCCTGTCCAGAAGGCCGCCGATGCGATCCGACGCCTTGCGACGACGCCCCGACGCGACTGCCCGGCGGAGGGTCCACCGCGACCTCAAACGGGCGCAACGAGCGTCCCGCCGGTGGCTCTTGGGGCGGTGAGGCCGCAAAGCGCGCGCCTCATGCTTCGTCGACGACCGGGTTGCGGAGCGTGCCGATCTTCTCGATTTCGACCTCGACGACATCGCCGGATTGGAGATAGCGCGGTGGTCGTCGGCGGTAGCCGACGCCCGCCGGTGTGCCCGTCGCGATGATGTCGCCGGGCATCAGCTGCGTGAAGGTGGTGATGTATTCGATGAGCGTCGGGACGTCGAAGATGAGGTCGGCGGTCGAGCCGCTCTGCATCACTTCGCCGTTGAGCCGCGTTTCGAGCGCGAGCCCCGCCGGATCGCCGATCTCGTCGGCCGTGACCAGCCATGGCCCGACCGCGCCGGTGGAGAGGAAATTCTTGCCGGCGGTAAACTGGCTGCTGTGGCCCTGCCAGTCGCGGATCGTGCCGTCATTGAAGCAGCTGTAGCCGGCAACGAAGTCGAGTGCGGCCTCGCGCGGGACGTGCCGAGCCGCCCGGCCGATGATCACCGCGAGCTCGCCCTCATAGTCATACTTCGTCGACGCCTTCGGCCGCACGATCGGCTGAAGATGCCCGACCTCGGCATCGGCGAAGCGCACGAAGATGGTCGGCCGTTTCGGAATGTCGGCGCCGGTCTCCTCGGCGTGGTCGCGGTAGTTGAGGCCGATGCAAAGGATCTTCGCCGGATTCGGTACGGCCGGGAGGAACCTGACGCCGTCGAGCGTGATATCGGTCGGCTCGGACCCGTGTTTGCGTACCTCGTCAAGGCCGATGTCGCGACCGAGCGCCGCCTTGAGGTCGCCGCCGAGGCGACGGCTCAGGTCGACGATCCCATCGTCCTTGACGATCCCGAAGGACGGCCTTTCGCCGTAGAGGAAGCTCGCCAGTTTCATTTCGCCTGCTTCGCTTGTTGCCGAGGCGGCGGGCTATAGCATTGGTGCCAATACGTTGCGACCGTCCTGCGCTCCCGGATGGCGCCGAGCGCTTGCCTAGCTGCCATTGGTGCGTTCGTCGCTGCGGTCCCGATCCGCGGCGCTCGATTCCGCCGCTTCGGCCTTCGCGCGCGCTGCGGCGCTTCGCTTCATGCGCCGGGCGCGCTGGCGCTTCGTCAGCTTGTGTTCGCCGATCCGGGTCAGCTCGTCGCGCTCGTTCAGAACCTCGCCGATATAGAACTCGCGCACCAGCACATAGAGCGCGATCGTCAGCGGTGCGGCGACGATGATGCCGGCAGGGCCGAACACGATGCCGAGCGCGACGAACGACAACAGGAGCAGCACCGGCGGAATCGAGACGATGCGCCGCTGCAGCACCGGCGTGATCAGATTGGCCTCGATCTGCTGGGCAACGACGTAAAGCCCGATCGCCCACAGCACCATCGCGCCGCCTTCGCTGACGGCGACGAGCACGCCCGGGATCGCGCCGATGAACGGGCCGATGATCGGGACGAATTCGGTGAGGCCGGCGATGACGCCGAGGGCGGCCGGGGCGGGGAGACCGATCAGCGCCGCGCCGACACCCACCAGCAGACCGACCGCCAGCATCGTCAGAATCTGCGCGCGCAGCCACAGGCGAAGGGCGGTGCTGGTTTCGTCGAGCCCGCTCTCGACCTGCTGATGCCAGCCTCTCGGGAAGAGCAGCACGAGCCCGCGGCGATAGAGCTTCGGATTGACCGCCAGGAAGACGCCGGAGAAGATCACGACGCCGAGTGTCGTCAGCACCGACACGAGCGCGCCGGCGACGGTGACGAAGCTCGACCAGATCCGGTCGATGGCGCCGGAGATCGCCTCGCCGATCTCCTCGGCCGTTCCGGGGAGCGTGATGCCGAGAAGCTCCTCGAGCTCGACGCGGGCTTCGTCGAGCCGGGCGGAGAGGCGGGTCAGCTGTTCCTGGAAAGACGGCCAGCTCAGCCAGATCGTTGCGGTGAAGCCGGCTACGATCAGGATGCCGGCAATCGCCAGCGCCCAGCGATGCTTGAGTCCGGTGGTGCGTTCCACGAAGCCGGAGACGGCAAGGAGGGCCACCGCGACAAGGATCGCGGCGAAGCCGAGGAGGAGCACCTCCTTCAGCTCCCACAACAGCAGGGCAAGGCCGACGACCAGAATCGTGACGATCAACCGCCGCAGATACGGTACGAGGTCGTCTCTGGCCTGTTCCCAACTCGATGGCGGCTTCCTGTCCGGAGCCATCCCCGCCCCCTATTTTCGGGCGCCGCCTCCATGACCGGCGCGTGCGCCGATGCTAGCAGGCTTTGCCGACGGCCGGCACGCGGCCATATGCTCCCCCGGACCGGATCGACAACGCGGACCCGCTCCACCTGAATGCCTCGCTATCGCATAACCATCGAGTATGACGGCACGCCGTTCTCCGGTTGGCAGCGCCAGGCCGATTCCGCGTCGGTTCAAGAGGAGATCGAAAAGGCGATCGCCAAGCTGACCGGCGAAAGCGCGACCATCCGTGGCGCGGGGCGCACCGATGCCGGCGTGCACGCTTTGGGCCAGGTCGCTCATTTCGATCTGGCAGCGGCGAAGCCGACCGACACCATTCGCGACGGGCTGAACGCGCACCTTCGGGAGCAGCCGATCGTAATCCTCGCGGCTGCCAAGACCGATGCCGATTTCGACGCGCGCTTTTCGGCGCTGGCGCGGCACTATCGCTACCGCATCCTCAACCGCCGCCCGCCGCCGGCGCTGGATCGGGGTCGCGTCTGGCACGTGCCGCAGCAACTCGATCTGGGCGCGATCGGTGACGGCGCTGCTGCGCTCGTGGGTCACCACGACTTCACGACCTTCCGCTCCTCGGAGTGCCAGGCGAAGTCGCCGGTGAAGACGCTCGATCGTCTCGTTGTCGATGCAGAGGGCGAGGAAATCGTGATCGAGGCTTCGGCGCGGTCCTTCCTGCACAGTCAGGTCCGCTCGATGGTCGGAACGCTCGCCAAGGTCGGGACGGGGGCATGGCCGCCGGGCCGCGTCGCCGAAGCGCTCGAGGCACGCGACCGCGCCGCCTGCGGACCTCTGGCCCCGCCGCATGGACTCTACCTAGTGGCGGTCGACTACTAGCCGAGGGCAGAGAGGGCGGCCGCCTCGGCAACGAGGCCGAGGACGTAGTCGCCGGCGGTGAGGAGCGCCGCGGTGCCGGGGGTCACTTCTGCGGCGTGGCGGGCGACGAGGTAGTTGAAGCGAAGGATGACGACGATCGCCGCCAACGACGCGATCGACGCGACGTTCACCCCGACAAGGTCGACGTGGAAGACAAGGGAGACCAGCGTGAGAAATGCGGTCGAGAGCAACAGCGCCCAGTTCCGCGCGATGATGTAGCGCGTATAGGTGCGGGCGATGCCGATAGAGGCGGCGAGCAGTCCGACGATCAGCGGGAACAGCGCCCAGGTAAGCACGAACGCCAATAGCCGCGCCGGCCAGCTGATGGTGAAGTCCACCTCGCCGCCCGTTGCCGCCTCGAGGAAATCGGGCTGCTGCAGGATCCATATCGCCGTTAGCGGCAAAGCCGGGATCATCGCACCGAATGAGCGCCAGAAACCTTCGACGGTGGTGTTGAAGTAGTTGACGCCGTCCGCCCGGCCCAGAAACAGCTCCCAGGCGCCGCGGATCGCAACGAGCGCTTCGGCGATCCACGCCATCATCGTCAGGCTGTCCCGAAATAGCGGTCCAGGAAGGACCGATAGATGCGGGTCAGCGCCTCGACGTCGGCGACGGGCACGCGTTCATCGACCTGATGGATCGTCGCATAGACGAGCCCGAACTCGATTACCGGGCAGTAGTCCTTGATGAACCGGGCGTCGGAGGTGCCGCCGCTGGTCGAGCGCGTCGGGGTGATGCCCGTCTCCGCGTTGATCGCCGCCGCCAGCGGCTCGATCAGGTCTCCCGCGTCGGTGTGGAAGGCGGGGCTGTTGAAGCGCACGAAGGCGAGGTCATAGGGACCGGCGTCGGCGGAATCGAGCACTTCGCGGATGCGGGCGGTGATCGTGTCGAACGTCCAGTCATCGTTGAAGCGGACATTGAACCTTGCCGTGCACGCTTCCGGAATGACGTTGAACGCCGGATTGCCGACATCGACGCTGGTGACTTCGAGGTTGGTCGGCTGGAACCGCTCGTTGCCCTCGTCGAAGCGCGTCGCCGCGAGCGCCGAGGCGAGGCTGAGCAGTCGCGGTACGGGATTGTCGGCGAGGTGCGGGTGCGCGACATGGCCCTGCTTGCCGGTGGCCGTGATCGTTCCCGACACGCTACCGCGGCGGCCGACCTTGATCTCCTCGCCGATCCGCACTGCGTTGGTCGGCTCGCCCACGAGGCAGGCGTCGAAATGATGGCCATGGGCCTTTGCCCATTCCAGCAGCTTCACAGTGCCGTTGATCGCCGGGCCTTCCTCGTCGCCGGTGATGAGGAAGGAGAGGCGGCCGGGTCGGTTTCCGCCGCGAAGCCATTCGAGCGCCGCTGCAACGAAGCAGGCGACGCCGCCCTTCATGTCGGCGGCGCCGCGGCCATAGAGCACGCCTTCGGCGATCTCGGCAGCGAAAGGCGGATGCGTCCAATGCTCTTCCGGCCCGGTCGGCACGACGTCGGTATGCCCGGCGAAGACGAGGTGCGGGCCGCCTTCGCCGATGGTTGCGAAGAGGTTCTCGACGTCCGGAGTTCCCTCGTCGGAGAACACCGGCCGGTCGACGAGGAAGCCGGCCTCCTCCAACACCTTGTGGAGCAACGCGAGCGCACCGCCTTCTTCCGGCGTTACCGACGGGCAGCGAACAAGCTCCTGGAGCAACGTGACGGCGTCCACGACAGGCCTCTTGGTTGGCGGGAGGCGTCAGGTCTATCGCTTCGGGCCCGGCCGGAAAAGGTGGCGCGTCGGCTCGTCGGCGACGCTAGGGGTAACGGCGCGCCACTTCGTCAAGCACTTCCGCCAGGTAGAGGTCGGACTGCACCGGCTTGGTCGTTGGCAGTTTGCCGCGGATGGCGGCACGGACGGCCGGAGGTGCGGCGGCGAGCGTCGGCAGAAACGGGCGCTCCGGATAGCTCGTCGCCGGCGGCGGCGCCAAACCGAACATTGCCTCCAGCCAGGCGCAGTCCTCGGCATAGAGCGCATCGAGCTCCCGCAGTTGCGCCGCGGAGCAATATTGTGCATCCGGCACGCCGAGCGGCTTGATCGTCCTGCCGAACGCCCTCACCAACCCCTGAACCGAAGCGCCGCGGGCATGGAGCCGGCCGGCCTCGTGCTCGCATTCGAAGAGCGCACGCATGAACTCGACGATGAGCCAATGCGGCGAGCGGTTGCGGTCGCCGGGCGGCTCCAGTTCGGCCCCGATCGCGGTGCCGAAATCCGAGATGAGATCGATGCCGCCGAGGTCGTCGACGTGGCGGACCCGCATCGCCGATGCGCCGAACGCATCGATCCAACGCGACAGCGCCGGTCGAACCGAGGCCGTTTCGATGCGCCCGCGGAAGAACGCGTCGAAATCCTGGTTCCGTTGCGCCTTGCGAATGCCCTCGACATAGGACGAACGGAGCCAGGAAGCGTAGTTCCTGACATAGGCGATGACGGTGACGTTGCTGCCGATCGTCTCGCGCAGGCGCCGCAGGCGTTCCTCGCCCATCGGATAGAGGAACTCGCTTGAGACCACGACGTCGCCATCGTGCGACTTGGCGAGCGTCCGGAGTTCGCCGACGCGGTCTTGCCAATCCGCCCGCAGCAGCTCGCGCGCCAGCGCCGCATAGTTGAAGCGCGTCTTCTCGGCCGCCTTCGGCCAGGCGAAGCCGCGCGTCTTGAGCGCTGCGGCATTGGCTTCAAGGGCGCGTTGTATCGTCGAGGAGCCCGCCTTGCCCCGGCCGATATGGACGAAGATCATCGCAGCGGATCAGGCCCGTAGCGATTGTCGCGCTCCGGTCCCTTGACGAAGCCGAGTTCGAAGACCGCCCACAGCAGGAGCATCAGCCCGGCGAAGGTCGAGAGGATGAACAGGATGTTGTTCTCGCTGGAGAAGGCGACCGCGTAGAGGATCCCGGGGAGGACGAAATAGGGGAAGAACCACCATCCGCTTCGCCCGACATCATGGAGACGCTTGACCGTTGGCGCGATCTGCAGCGCCGCGACGACGAGCCCGAAGACGAGGTAGCTGGAGAGGCCCGCGCTGCCGGTCATGTAGTAGAGCGCGCGGTCGAGGCAGGCCGTGCCCGCGATGACCAGCCACCAGACCTCGCGATTGACGCGGCCCTGAAAGCTGAGGAACAGCCATGCGAGGCCCATGCGGATCGGCCTCCCTGTGCTTGAGGTGCTTCAGTCGCGCAGAAGCTCGTTGATCGAGGTCTTCGAGCGCGTGCGCTCGTCGACCCGCTTCACGATCACCGCGCAGTAGAGCGACGGCCCCGGTGATCCATCCGGCAGCGGCTTGCCGGGCAGCGTTCCGGAGACGACCACCGAATAGGCCGGCACCCGGCCCATATGAATCTCGCCGGTGGCGCGGTCGACGATCTTGGTCGAGGCGCCGATATAGACGCCCATCGACAGCACCGAGCCTTCCTCGACGATGACGCCCTCGGCAACCTCGGCGCGGGCGCCGATGAAGCAGTCGTCCTCGATGATGACAGGCGCGGCTTGCAGCGGCTCCAGCACGCCGCCGATACCGGCGCCGCCGGAAAGGTGAACGTTGCGGCCGATCTGGGCACAGGAGCCGACGGTTGCCCAGCTGTCGATCATCGCACCCGACGCGACATGGGCGCCGAGATTGACGAAGGAGGGCATCAGCACGGCGCCCGGCGCGATATAGGCCGACCGCCTCACGAGCGCTCCCGGCACGGCGCGGAAGCCCGCCTCGGCGAACTCGGCCTCGCCCCACCCGTCGAGCTTCGAGCGCATCTTGTCGAACCACACCGCGCCGCCCGGACCGCCGGAGATGATCTGAGTCGGGGTCAGCCGGAAATAGAGCAGAACCGCCTTCTTCAGCCATTCGTGCACCACCCAGGCGCCGTCGGTCTTCTCCGCGACACGGAAGGTGCCGGCGCCGAGGCCGTCCAGCGCGGCCTCGACCGCATCGCGGACGTCGCCGGTCGTGTCCGCGCTGATCGCGTCGCGATCCTCGAATGCCGGGTCGATGATGGCCTTGAGGGCCGAAGCGTCTGCCGCTGCCATGGGGGGTCGGTTATCCCTTGCGTGAATCTGCGGCGACCTTAGTGCCGCCGCCGTCTCAGTCAATTCGCGCGTTCGATCTCCGCATAGACCGCGCCGAGGAAACCGGCGAGGTCCTCGGTGATGAAGTCCGCCGCCGGATGTGGGCCGGCCTCGAGGTCCCAGTCGCCGCGGAACAGCGTTCGCGTGCGTGGCGGGACGACCAGCACGGTCGTCATGCCGAGCCGCTGTGGCTCGACGAGATTGCGGGCCATGTCCTCGAAGATCGCCGTCGTGCCGGGCGCGACGCCGGTCTCGGCGACGATGCGGTCGTAGACGTCCGGGTGCGGCTTCGACTGCCGTCCGGAGCGGACGAAGTCGAAGATCTCCTCGAAATGCGCGTCGGCGCCGATCTGTTCCAGAACGCGCTCGGCATGCCGGCGCGGGCTGTTGGTCAGCACGAAGCGGCGGCCGGGCAGGGCCGCGATCGCTTCGGAAAGGCGCGGGTCCGGCGCGATCGAGCCATGGTCGACGTCGTGGACATAGTCGAGAAAGTCGTCAGGCGCGACGCCATGCTCGATCATCAGTCCGCGTGCCGTCGCGCCGTGCCGGTCGAACAGATCCTTCTGCAGCACACGCGCTTCGTCCTCGCCGAGCCCGACCGCCTCCATGATGAACGACCGCATGCGCGCATCGAACATCGCGCCAAGCTGCGGGCTGATCGAGTAGAGCGTGTCGTCGAGGTCGAAGATCCAGGCGTCGATGGCGCCGAAACGGCCGAGATCGTCGTCGGGATCGACGCCGCGGTGCTGAGCGTCCTGGTCGCTCATCGCGTGATCAGCGTTCCGGCGCCGTGCTCTGTGAAGAGCTCGAGAAGGACCGCATGCGGCGTCGACCCGTCGAGAATGACGACGCCTTCGACGCCGTCCTCGATCGCCTTGATGCAGGTCTCGACCTTCGGGATCATGCCGCCGCGGATGACGCCGGAGGCGATCAGCGAGCGCGCCTCGGAAAGCGTCAGCTGCTTGATGAGTTCGCCGTCCTCGCCGAGGACGCCAGGCACATCGGTGAGGAAAAGGAGCCGGGCCGCGTTCAGCGCGCCGGCCACCGCACCGGCGAAAATGTCGGCGTTGATGTTGAACGTCTCGCCGTTCTCGCCCGGCGCCACCGGCGCAATCACCGGGATGAGGCCGGCCTGCGAGACCATGTCGATGACGGCACGATCGACCTTTTTGGGCTCGCCGACGAAGCCGAGATCGACGGCGCGCTCGATATTGGAGTCGGGGTCGAGTTCGCGGCCCTCGAGCTTGGAGGCCACCACCATATGACCGTCCTTGCCGCATAGGCCGACCGCGCGCCCGCCCTCGGCGTTGATGGCCATCACGATCTCCTTGTTGATCGTGCCGGCCAGAACCATCTCGACCACCTCGACGGTGCGTTGGTCGGTGACCCGCAGGCCGCCGCGGAACTCGCTGGAAATGCCGAGATCGCTCAAGAGCTTGCCGATCTGCGGGCCGCCGCCATGGACGACGACCGGCCTGAGGCCCGATGTCTCGAGCAGCGTGATGTCGCGAGCGAAAGCCTTGGCGAGGTCGGGATCGCCCATCGCCGAGCCGCCATACTTCACCACGACCGTCTTGCCGTCGTAGCGCAGCATGAACGGCAGCGCGGTCGAGATGACCCGCGCCCGCGCTACATGATCCGCTTCGCTGGTGACGTCGCCGCCGCTCATGGATTGACCCGTCGTGCCCGAAGAGGGCGCCTGAATAGCTGTTTTCCGCGCCGGTCACAAACGCTTGTCCGGGCGCGGGCCGGCAGGCGCCGCTTCGGCCGCGGGGCTCACTCAATGTTTAGGCTTTGCCTAAAGGCTATGGAAAACCCGAAACCGATAGCCTCGCGTCAAACGAGTGGAGTCACGAATGAATCACGCGATCGATCGCGAATACAAGATTCTGGTCGCCATCGGCGACGAAGCCGAGCGCGACGAAATCTGCGAGGCTCTCGGCGTCTACGGGCTGGCCGTGACCTGCGTCGCCGACGGCAATACCGCCTTCCGTGCGTTCGAGGACCGCGACTACGATCTCGCCGTCGTCGACAGCGATCTTCCGGAGGTATCCGGTTTCGACCTGCAGTCCAGCCTTCGCGTCAGTGATGGCGTGGCGTCGCCCCCGATGATCATGATCGGCGCGGCCGATGAGGAGCAATGCGAGAGGGCCTTCGGCCTTGGCGCGGCGCTCTACATCCCACGCCCGATCATGATGCCGCTGATGACGCATGGCGTCTGGTCCGCGCTGCGCAACCATGCCCGCGATCAGGAAATGCGGTGGTTGAAGGAGCGGCTCGGCTTCGAACCCAACTACAGGATGGCGGTCGCCTACTGACGCGGATGGCGGGCTAGAAGCCGCCGCCGGTCGAGAACCCGCCGCCGCCGAAGCCGCCACCGCCGCTGAATCCGCCGCCGCCGAAGCCGCCACCGAAACCGCCGCCGAAGCTGCCGAAACCGCCTCGGCCCATCGCGATGCCGCGATGGGAGTTGGCAATGCCGCCCCAGAACATGCCGCGGGTGACGTGCCCGAGCATGAAGCCGGTCATCATGTCGCTGAAGTCGAAGGTGTGGCCGCGATGCTCCCAGCCGCGCCGCCGGAAGTCGCGGGCGATGTGGAGAAGATCCTCGCGGCGCTTCGAGACCGCCGCAACCTCGCTACGCAGCCGTTCGACATCGGGCTCGATGTCGGAGGCCTCGCGGCGCGCACGGACAAGGCGCTCCACATAGCGCTCGTCCTCAGGGGAGGGTGTCCGCTCGGCTTCCTCGCGAAGCGCCCGGATATCGTCGCTGGCGATCGACCGCGACAGCGCGTCGATGGCGCCGCGGAACTTCTCGTCCTCGCCGGCGGCGAAATTGGCCGCGCGCGCGTCGAGCGCCGCCATTTCTTCTTCCAGTGGCGCCAGCGCTTCCTCCTGGGTGGCAATGCCTTCCGCCAGCGCGTTGGCGCGGCCGGCAAGATCCTCGCCGGCGATCTCGGCAAGCTTGGCGTTGCCTGACTCCACCACCGCGCGCGCGGTTTCGTTGGCGGTCTGGGCGACGCGCTCGGCGTGAGCGCGCAGGCGGTCCGGGATCTCGTTGAGGAGCACATAGGACGGCCGCGCCTCGAGGAAGCCGATGAGGTTCGAGACCCATCGATCGAGCGTCCGGGTCAGGCCGCTATGGCTGTATTGCGGCGTGCCGAAGCCGCGCTGCCACAGATACATGAACAGCTGATCGTCCTTGTAGGCCTCGATCTTCTCGTCACGGTCGGCCTCGGCCTGCTCCGCCTTTTCTGCCGCATTCTCCGCCGTGCGTGCCGCAGTCTCGGCAGCCGCCACAAGCTCCTGATGGGCGGCGTCGGCCTGAAGTTGCGCCTCGACCTCTTCCGACAGCGCTTCGATCCGGTCCTCGACCTCGTCGAGGTCGGCGCGCAGCTGATCGAGATTCGCCTGATGCTTCGCGATCTCCGCCGCCTTCGCTTCGCGATTGCGCTCCAGTTCGGCGAGCGCCTGCTCGCGTTCATCCATGAGCGTTGCGGCATTGCGGCTCGCCTGGTCGAGCCGGTCGCCGATATCGTTGGTCTCGTCCGTCAGCTTGAACCGCGCGAGGTCGGCGAGCGCGCCGGTCTCGTCCGAGCGCGCCTTGGCCAGCCGGTTGGTGACGGCGGTAAGCTCCTTGGTCAGCCGTTCCTCCTCCTTGCGGAGGGTGTCGAGCCCGCGATCGATCTCGGCCATCGCCTGCCGGCCGCTCATCTCGCCCTGTGAAACTGTCGAGAACACAACCATCGCCGGCTACCAGTCCAGTATGAAGCCGCCGGTGGTCTCGACGGACCATGTCACGTCGAGGTCACCACGAAGCTTTTCACCGACGAGGTCGTTCTGGATGATGCCGTCATCCTGCGCGTCGGTGCGCACAAACTCATAGACTTCCTCCGGAACGCGCAGGCCCCACAGCGACACAGTGCGGGTCTCACCGTTTTCCTCGCTGGTGATCTCGCGCCGGACGATATTACCGTCCTCGTCGATTGCCTCGACGATGACGTAGTAGTTGCGGGCTGCGGGGTTGTCGTCGGGAATGCGGAAGACGCCCGAGCGGACGCCTTCACGCGAAACAATCGCGACATCATAGCTGAGCCGCAACTCGTCGAGCATGCTTTCGAGTTCGGAGACCGCGGCGCGGGCCTCGTCCGCATTGCCGAGTTCGGCGGCTTCGAGCCCGTCGGCTGCGATCGTTCGCGCGTTGGCATCGACGGCGGGATCGTTCGCCTCGGCGACAACGGCGTCGGCGAGGCGGGCGAGATCGGCCGGGATCGTCTCGGCCAGTTCCACCTGGAGGCGTTCGTCGGCCCGCTGCGCCGGCTGCTGGATCAGGAAAATGTAGCCGACGACCAGGGCAATGACGATCGCGGCGACAATCCCGGTGCGGCGGGCAATGACGCCGCGCCGGATGTAGAGATGCGCCAGCGTGAAGGCGAAGCCGCCGGATCTCGGCTTGTAGACGAAGCGCTCCTGCTCGAGCGCGTTGACGCCTTCTTCGAGAATCCGGTCGCTGACCTCGAGACCCTGGCTGGCATAGATCTCGTGCAGCCGATCGATCATCTGCTGCCGACGCTCGGTGCTCGACAGCTCGCGCTCGACGATGCGCTCGCGATGGCGAAGCGTGTCGACCACGTCCATCGCCATCATGAGGTCGTCGAGCGGCGGCTGCTCGGCTTTGGCCGTTTCGGCCATCGGCTTGCGTCCCCGCGGCCGCTAGGCTGCTTCCGGAGCGGGCGGCGGGAGCTCCGCGGCCTGTTCGCTGAGCTGCGCGAGGCGGCGCTTGCCGGCCTCGACGGACTCGCGGATCTCCTCGGCATTCTTGGTCGAGAGCGTCCGCATCTCGGCGATGATGTCGCGCGAGTGCTCCTGGAACGAGACCACCGAGTCGACGAGCTTGGCGACCGCGTCGGCCCGGATCGTCGGCCCGTAGCCGGCTTCGAGCGCCGCCTTCTGCACGTCGTCGCCGATCTCGGCGAGCGTCTCGATGCTCTTCGAGACGCCTTCCTTCATCGCCTCGACCGTCTGCGTCGATTCGTGGAGGCCCGCCATGCCGGTGAATGACGCCTTCAGCGCCGTCAGCACGGTCTCGTTGGTCGAGAAGAACGACACTGCCTGAGCGTAGACACGCTCCTTGGCGTTGGTCGTCTGCATCAGCCGCGCCATCACCACTTCGGAGGTGTTGTAGCCGACGGTCAGATTGTCGGAGAGATCCTTGGCGATCTGGTAGCGCTTCTCCATCGACTGGACCTCGCGGAGCGCCTCGTCGCGCGCGAGCTCGCGCTTCGCCCGCTCGGCCTGATCGTCGGTCGCGGCGCTGGCTTCCTCCGAGCGCTTGGCGAGTGTCTGCTTGGCCTCGTCGAGCTTGGCCTCGGCGGTCTTCAAGACTTCGAACGCCAGCACTTCCGATTGCTTCATGGCGCCGCGGAAATCGCGATAGGCCTCGAGAATCGTGTGCTCGCGGTCGATCTGGACCCGCGTGTCCCTGGCGACGTCGAGATAGGTCTTGCGGATGTCGTCGAAACGGTCGGCGATGTCGCCGCGCCGCATCTTGGTCCACATATTGGCGAGCCGCTCGGTGAAGGAGATCTTGCCGTCCTCGAGCTGGTCGACCATCGACTTGGCATCCTCGCGGATGGAATCGAAGGCGTTGGTGATATCCTCGTAGCGCTGGCCGATGGTCATCGCCGCGATCTGCTCGCGGACGACATCGTTGAAGACAGACGCCTGCGACAGCGTTCGCGTGATCACCACGATGCGCTCCTCGTCGAGATCGGAAATCTGCTGAAGGAGATGCGTGATCGGCGCCTCCTCGGTCGTTTCCGGAAGGAGCCCCATATCGCGGAGCGCACCCATCGCCTTGTCGAGATACTGCATCGGCGTTGGCAGTGTGGTTTCAGCCATTTCGTCGAGATCCCCCTGTTCAGCTGAGGCGCGCTAGATCCGGCACCCAATCTAATCTAGTGCGCCCGGTTCACGCTTCAATGAAGCGGCGCGGCCGCGGGCGCAAGATGGGAGTGGTTTCAGTTGTCCGTCGATCGGCCCGCATGCTACTCCTCGACGTGCAAGATTTGGGCTTCGGCGATCGTCGCGCCATGCCGGGAGGACTGCATTCCATGATCCGCAAAGCTGCCATTCTAGCCGTTTCGGCGCTGATTTTCGGAACCGGCGCGGCAGGCGCCCAGGACCGGACCCTCGAGCCGAGCTTCGGGATCCAGAAGCTGCCTTTCGGCTTCACCCCGGACCCCTTCACCGTCGACCTGCTGGCCGGCGGCGACATCGACGCCTTCGAGGCAGTTGGCAACTCCTGCTTTGGCTATATCGCCGAAGCGCCGGACTACCGGATATCCTACACCGCGGGCGATGCGCCGCTGATCATCTCGGCCGTGTCCGAGACCGACACTACGCTGGTGGTCGCCGGACCCGACGGCCAATGGTTCTGCAATGACGATTCCGGCGGCACCTTCGATCCGACGGTCACCTTCGACGCCCCGCAATCGGGCCAGTACGATATCTGGGTCGGCACGTTCAGCACGGTCGATGGCGATTTTCCCGAGGCGACGCTGCTGGTCAGTGAGATCGCGCCCGAAACCGGCGCTCTCGACTGGAGCCTGTCGCCGAACGCAGGCACCTACGAGCGATTTGCCGGCGACTCCCTGCTCGTGCTCGACGTTCAAGCTGGCGGTGACGTTGACGTGCAGGCGCAGCTTCCCGAGTGCCGCGGCTACGCAACCTCCGCTCCCGACATCCGGCTGAACTACACCGCCGACGGCGGGCCGTTGGTCATCTCGGTTCAGTCGGACCGCGACACCACTCTGATCGTCTCCGATCCCGATGCCGGCTGGATCTGCGACGACGATTCCGGTTCCGGCGTCAACCCGCAACTCGTCCTCGAGGACCCGTTGTCCGGCCAGTACGACATCTGGATCGGCACCTATAGCCAGGGCACGGGCGACGCCACGGTGACCATTTCCGAGTCGACCGCTGCCGGCGCGACGCTCAATTGGGACCTGCCGCCGAATTTCGGCGAAGTCGATCTCGTCACCGGCTTCACGCCCGACCCCTATCAGGTTGGCGTCGTTCCCGGTGGTGAGGTTGATGCCTCGTCGGTTGGCGGCAATTGCTGGGGCTACACCACCGCAGCCCCGGACTTCCGCCTCTTCTTCGAGCCGGGCGACGCACCCCTTATTTTCTCTGTCGAGTCCGACATCAACACCACGCTCGTCATCGCCGACCCGGACGGAGAATGGCACTGCAATGACGATACCAACGCCTTCAATCCGGCGGTGACCTTCGAGGAGCCGCTGTCCGGCCCGTACGACGTCTGGGTGGCGACCTTCAGCGAAGGTGACAGCGGCTCGGCAACGCTCCTCATCTCCGAGGGCGGCAACGAGGAAACGGGCGTCATCGACTGGTCCCTGCCGCCGGTCTTCGGCGAAACCGAACTGAACTCCGGCTTCCTGCCCGACCCGACGAGCGTCGAAGTCACCGCGGGCGGTCCGCTGCCGGCTTCCGAGGTCGACGACAGCTGTCGCGGCAGCGTGACCGCTGCGCCGACCCACCGGCTGTACTACGAGGCCGGCGTGTTCCCGCTCTATATGTGGGTTGTTTCCGACACCGACACGACGCTGGTGGTGAGCGGGCCCGACGGCACATGGTTCTGCGATGATGACGGCGCCGAGCGCCCGTTCGATCCGGCGCTGGGTTGGGACGAGCCGCAGTCCGGCCAGTATGACATCTGGGTGGGTGTGTTCGGCGGCGGCTCGGGCGAAGCGCTCCTGTTCTTCTCCGAGACCGACGACGCCCGCGAGGCCATTGACCCGCCCGATCCCGATCCCGTTCCCGAGCCGGACCCAATGCCGGAACCCGATCCTGATCCGGCGCCTTCGCCGCCGGACGAGCCGGTGTTTGTCGATCCCGATGACGCGGCGCCCGATGACGGGGCCCCGAATATGGATGACGAGCCGGTATTCGTCGATCCGGACGTGCCGCCGGCGGTCGATGAGGAGCCCGAACCAGCCGATGTCGGGGACCTCGATTGGCAGTCCGATCCGCTCGACCAGGCTTTGACGCTGTCGGCCGGCTTCAGCCCGGACCCGACAACCGTCGACCTCGAGGCGGGCGGCCCGGTGGTTGCTGCGGCCGCGACGGAAGCGGCCGGCTGCTTCGGGAGGATCTCCGAGGTTGCCAACGTCCATCTCGACTACAGCGCCGACGCCTGGCCCCTTATTCTTTCGGTGGAGTCGGAAGGCGACACCACGTTGATCGTCAGGACCCCGTCCGGCGAGTGGGTCTGCGACGACGATTCCGGCGAAGGCCTCAACCCCTCCATCACCTTCGATGAGCCGGGCTCGGGCACCTATGCGATCTGGGTCGGCACGATCCTCTCCGACGAGATCGCGGCGGCGACGCTCTACGTTTCCGAGGTGTCGAGCCGCTAGGAGACGGCCTTGCGCTCCGCCTGGCGGGGCGCAAGGACGCCTGAGAGCACCGTCATCAGGATGGCGAACGCGCCGAGGATGAGGAACGCTGTGCGGATCGACGTGGCCCCGGCGACGAAGCCGATCAGCGGCGGGCCGATCATCACGCCACCATAGCCGAGCGTCGCCACCGCTGCGATCGCTGCACCCTGAGGCATCGTCCCGTCATTGGCGGCACGGGTGAAGGCAACCGGCATGATCATCGCGTAGCCGATCCCCATCAGCGCAAAGCCGGCGAGGATCGCCGGGAACGTTCCGATCGCGACGGCAGTGATGATCCCGGACGCCGCGAGGATGCCTGACATCCGCCCGACCAACACCGGCCCGAACCGGGCGACGACCCGGTCGCCGATGAGCCGCATGGCGACCATAGCGATAGAAAACACCGTGTAGCCGAGCGCCGCCTCCGCCTCGCTGACGGTCGCGACCTCGACCAGGAAGATCGCGCTCCAGTCGGCCATGCCGCCTTCGCCGATCGACGCACAGAACGCCACCAGCGCGACGATCACCAGTGGCCCGCGCGGGATGGCGAAGGCCGGAGCCCCGTCCCTGCGCGGGCGGCGGGTCGACTCCCAGGGGATGGCTGCCATCCACAGCGCGGCGACACCGCTGGCGATTGCGGCGATGGCGAAGTGGGTCGGGATGTCGGCCCCGGCCGACTCTGCGACGTAGCCGGTTGCCGCGCCGATGCCCGCGCCGACGCTGAACATGGCATGGAAGGACGACATGATCGGCCGGCTGCGCGTCCGCTCGA